>CANBTZ010000211.1 GCA_947372495.1 Comamonadaceae bacterium
CGCACCGCCTGCAAGCGCCACCACAGCTGGGTCATGGTTTCCTGCACCTGCTGCACCAGCGCCCCTCGGGCTTGGATCGCAAAGTCCAGGCGCGGTTTTTCGAGTGCACCAAACCGCGGGTCGTACCAGTCGTCCAAAATGTTGATGCCCCCGCAAAACGCCTGCAACCCATCCACCACGCACAGCTTGCGGTGCAGCCTGCGCCATCGGCTGGGGATCAACAAGCCCAAACTGCCCAGGGGCGAATACACCCGGCAACTCACTCCTGCGCGCGCAAAGCGCAAGGCCCATTCGGCAGGCAAGCGGCCGGTACCCACACCGTCGACCACCAGCCACACGCGCACGCCACGCAATGCCGCACGCTCCAAGGCTTCGGCCAAGGCCACCGCGCCCCCATGAAAATCAAAGATGTAGGTTTCCAGCTGCACCTGTGAGCGGGCGCGGTCCACGGCGGTGATCACCGCCTGAAAATACGCCGCTCCGCCCTCGATCAAGCGGATCTGATGGCCATCGCGCAATGGGGCAGCGTGCGACATGCTCAGCCGTTCAAAGCAAACTCGGCGACCAGCGGCAAGTGGTCGGACATGCGCCGCCAAATGCGCCCGCTGGGCACCATCGCACCCAAAGGCTGCAGGCCGCGCACATACACATGGTCGAGCTGGTTGAGCGGCAATCGCGACGGGTATGTCGGCGTGGGCTGCTCGCGCCACTCCTTGAAGCCCGCTTGCACCATGCGCTGACCCAAGCCCGTGCCCCAGTCGTTGAAGTCGCCTGCCACCAGCACCGGGGCGTTGGCAGGCATTTCTCGGTCAATGAAGCGCAGCAACTGCTCGGTCTGGCGCACGCGGCTGGCAGGCACCAGCCCCAAGTGGATGACCACCACATGCACGGCTCGCCCAGAGACCTGCACCTTGGCATGCAAAAGGCCGCGCTGCTCAAAGCGGTGATCGGACATGTCTTCGTGCTGGTGCGACAACACAGGCCAGCGCGAAAGCAAGGCGTTGCCGTGCTCGCCGTGGCGCGTGACCGCATTGGTGCGGTAGACCGACGCGTAGCCCTCGGGTGCCAAAAACTCGGCCTGCGGCAACTCGGGCCAATGGGCAAATCGCCGCTGCTCTCGGCGGTTGGCAAAGCGCACCTCTTGCAGGCACACCAAGTCGGCATCGAGCTGCTCTACGGCGTGCCCGATGTTGTGGATTTCAAGCCGCCGCACAGGCCCCAGGCCTTGCACGCCCTTGTGGATGTTCCAGGTCGCGACGCGCAAGATGTGGGGGTTCATGTGCTCAAGCCTGCAAAGCGCGGCAGCATCAAGATGGCCTCGGCGTTGGACGGCGAAAAACACACATCGGCCGCCGCGTGCCAGGGCAGCCATTGCAGCTCGGTGTGCTCAGCAGGGTTGAGCGTGACCGGTGTGCCGTTTGGCACACGCAGGCCAAACACCCGCTCGGTGTTGCGGCTCACCTCGGGCGCATAGCGCCAACGCCAGGCAGGGTAAATGTCGTAAATGTTTTCAAGCTGCCAATCGTGCAGCAGGCACTGCGGGTGGTGGGCGTCGATGCCGGTTTCTTCCAGCACTTCGCGCCGGGCCGTCTCGTGCCAGTCTTCGGCGTCAAAGTCTTTGCTGCCCGTGACCGACTGCCAAGTGCCCGCATCGGTGCGGCGAATCAACAGCACGTCGTGCGCCGGGGTGTGGATCACCACCAGCACGGATTGCGGGATTTTGTAGTTGCGTGAAACGTCGCCCATGGGTTCATTCTAGGGCGAGGCAACAGCCCCAAGGGGACTGCTGCCTCACAAAGGCAGTGAAGCCTTGATGCCCACCGTGGTGTTGCGCGGCAGGCCGGGTTCAAAGAACTGCGAGCTGGCTTGGTTGACGATGAGCGAGCCCACGTAACGGCGGTCAAGCAGGTTGTCAACACCGGCATACACCTCGATCCGACCCGCACCGATTGGGTAGCGCTGGCGGATCTTGGCGTTGAGCAAGCTGTAGCCCGCTGCGCTGGCTGCCAAGTCATTGGCGTCGCTGGCCCAGATGCGTGAGCGAGAAACCCAGTCGAGCGAGGCTTGCATGCCCAGCGGTGCCTTGGCCCCAAAGCCTTGCGCGGCCCACTGCAACGACGCAAACAGTTGTTGCTCAGGAATGCCTGGCATGGCTTTGCCTGCAGGCACGGTTTTGTCGGTGTAGACCGGTTTGTTGGACGGGCCTGTTTTGGCGGTGGTGGTGAAGGCGCTGTCGTAAGTCGCTTCCAGCCAGGTGGCCGAGAGCTGTGCACGCCACTGGTCGGCCAGCTTGGCGCGCCAGGCCAGTTCCACACCTTGACGCAGCGTTTGGGCGGCGTTGGTGTAGGCGGTCTTGCCTGCATCGGACAGGGCCGTCACGATCTCGCGCTCGGTCTGGATGTGGAACACCGCCGCATCGAGGCGCATGTCGCGCGTGGGTGTCCATTTGACGCCGACCTCTTTGTGCTGGCTTTGCGAGGCGAGCAAGTTGGGGTTGAACTGGCCCACCACCGAGCGGGTGCTGCCCGCGCCAGTCACGGCGTAGGCGGCTTCGGCCAAGGTGGGGGTTTCAAAGCCACGGCCCCAGTTGGCGTAGACGTTGAGTTGCTCGTTGGCGTGCCATGTGGCACCCAGCACGGGGCTGGTGGCCGCGTAGTTGACCGAGCCTGAACCGTTGGGGTCGGTGGGGGTCACAGGCATGTCGTCTCGGCTCTTGAGGTCCACGCTGCTGCGGCGCACGCCTGCGGTCAAGGTCCAGGGCGAGCCTGCCAAGTTAGGCAGGTGCCAGTTCAGCTGCGCGAACAGGTCGCGGTTGCTGGCTTGGTTGTATTCGTTGCGTGTGGTGGCGCCGGTTTTTTCTCCGGCAACGGTGGCGCCGCCTTGGCGCTGCTCGCCCGATTGGTCGGCGTCCAAGCCCACCACCCAGTCGATCTTGTCGCCGGCATCGGTGCGCGCTTTGCCATTGAGCTGCAGACCCAGGCCTTTGAACTCGCGGGCCAAGCCCACCCAGGTGCCGGCTGTGGCGCTGCTGGCCTGGTATTGCAGGTTGTCGCGTGTGCCTGTGTAGGCGCGCGCTTGCAGGCGCAGGGTGTCGCTGAAGCGGTGTTCAAGCACTGCGCCCAGTTGGTTTTGCGAAACGATTTTGCGTGTGCGGTTGGCCAGCGCATTGGTGCCCGCCAGCTGAGGGTCGGCAGCGAGTTGCGCTGCCGTGAGGCCCAGCGGGTCCATGGCGTAGGGCATGTCGAACGCGTTGGCAATCACTTTGAGGCGTGTGTTGTCTTGCAAGTCGGCGGTGAGCACGCCGTTGAATTGTTTGCGCTCTGCACCACTGCCCGCACGGTAGCCGTCGGTGTGGAAGGTGCTGTAGTCGGTCACCAGGCCCACGGCCCCCGTGCGGCCACTGGCTTGCCAGTCGGTACGGCGCATGCCGTAGCTGCCCAAGGTGACTTGCCCGTCGACCTGCGGCTGCGCGCCCGCTTCGCGGGTGGTGGTCTGGATGATGCCTCCGGCCGAGTTGCCATAGAGCTGCGCCAATGGCCCCGTGAGCACTTCGATGCGTTCGGCCGATGTCAGGCTGACCGTGGAGGCTTGACCTTGTCCGTCAGGGATGGTGGCCGGAATGCCGTCGGTGATCAGGCGGATGCCGCGAAGCCCAAACGGCGCACGGGCACCAAAGCCGCGAATGGAAATTTGCACATCCTGGGCGTAGTTGTTGCGGTTGAGCGCCACCACACCGGGCACCTGGCTCAACGCCTCAGACAGGTTGACCTGCGGGCCTGCGTTGCGGATGGCCTCGCCATCGATCACCGACACCGAGGCGGGGGCGTCGAGTTGGCGCTGCAGCATGCGGCCGCTTTGGACCATGACCTCATCGGTGCTTTGGGCGTGCGCTGTGGCGCTCAACAAACCCAGAACACCACTCCAATACAAACGATTTTTCACATGCGACTTTCAGATGCTTGACGACCCCATAGTCCGGTGCGGCAGGTCGCCCGAGAAAAAAGGTGAATGAGCGGCGAAGGTTACATCGATCGCTCGCATACTTCAGCTTGCAGGTGACACGTCCTTCCCGCAAGGGAGGTTTTAACAAGGAGCACGCTAACATGCGGGCATGCTCAAACACACCCATTTGAAAGTCAGCACAACGAAGGTCCTGGAGACAACAGATCTCTCAGGAGGGCCAGGGCCGGAACCCTTGTTTACCAAATTGGATATCCAAATTTCGGCAGGTCTGACTGCGGTCACAGGCGACGAAGGCACAGGCAAGACCAGCCTGCTGAGACTGCTCGCAGGCGATTTGCCTTTGCAAACGGGCACACGGCCTGCCGTGGACGCCCTGTGGCTCAACTTGAGCTTGCCTGGCCAAGACGAGGACACCCCTGAGCAAGTCTGGGCAACCCTGCACAAGCATTGCCCCCAATGGAACGCAGGGCTGCAAGATGCACTGGTGCAAGCCCTGAGCCTGCAGGTGCATCTGGGCAAGAAGCTGTTCATGCTGTCGACGGGCAGCCGGCGCAAGGTGGGGTTGGTGGCCTTGCTGGCCTGCGGCGCCACCCTCACCTGCCTGGACCAGCCTTATGTGTCGTTGGACCAGGTTTCCATCCAAGTGGTGCGTGACTTTTTGAACGACATGGCTGATCACCCCACGCGCGCCTGGCTGGTGGCGGATTACGAGGCCGATCCGGATGTAACTTGGCGCAGTGAAATTAATTTGAGAATTTCCGCGTTATAAAATAATTACAAACAACTCAAATTCAAATTTGAATGACAAATTTAGAAATCTTCGGACTGACTGCCACTTGCGTCACCACTTTTTCGTTTGTACCG
>CANBTZ010000212.1 GCA_947372495.1 Comamonadaceae bacterium
AGAACCTCACCTACAAGCACACACCCGATGGCGAGGTGCACCCGGGTGAAGGCGTTGAAGAAAAAATCTCGCTGTCCGAGCGCTTTGGCCTGTGGATCAGCTTCTACCCTTTCTCGCAAGACGAGTACCTCACCATTGCCAACCAATGGTTGGGCGCTTTGGGGGCCACGGCTGCCCAGATCGAAGAATCACGCCCGGCCGCCTTGCTGTGGGCGCTGGAGCGCGGCTCGCGCAGTGGCCGTGTGGCTTACCAGTTCGCCCGTGATTACATGGGCCGTGAGGCTTGAGCGCCATGGGCACATTGGTGGCCGATGGCGAGCGGGCCCGTGAGGGCGGCGCTGACCGCAAGGTGGTGGATGTCGCTGTCGGCATCCTGCTGCAGCCCGAGGGCGCATTCCTGCTGACGTCGCGCCCGGTGGGCAAGGTGTACGAAGGTTACTGGGAGTTCCCAGGTGGCAAGCTCGAAGCCGGTGAAACGGTGGAACAAGCCTTGCGCCGCGAGCTTCAAGAAGAGCTGGGCATCACCATCGGTGCAGTTGAGCTTTGGAAAACCCAGATGGTGGATTACCCCCATGCGCTGGTGCGTCTGCACTTTTGCAAGGTGCGCGATTGGCAGGGGGACTTGCAGATGCGCGAGGGGCAGTCGTTTGCTTGGCAGGTGTTGCCTGTGACAGAAACCCCCGTCTTGCCTGGCACGGTGCCTGTGCTGGCCTGGTTGGCTGAGGAACGCAGCTTTTCAGGCCCCACCCACGGCTGAATCACTGCAGCCTGGCGTCGCCAAAGGGCTCGTCAGGCGGGGTGTCCTCGGGCAACCGAAAACTCTCTTCGGCCCACGCACCCAGGTCGAGGCCTTTGCAGCGGGCCGAGCAAAACGGGCGGTAGGGGTTGCGTGGGCTGTACAGGCTCAGACCATCGCAGCCTGGGCAGCGGACTTTGCGTTCGGCAAATGTGGGCGGTGTCGAGCCGCTCATGCGCACAAGGACATTTCAAACGGCACATCTTCGGTGCAGGCCTGCAACTTGCCGTCGGGCAATTGCTGCATCATTCGGATCACCACCACCAGCCGGTTGCAGCTGATCTCAGGGGTGATGCCCAGGCTGGGGTCAATGCGCAAGCGCAGCAGCTGGAAGCTGCGGCCTTGCGGCAGGTTTTGCTGCAACTGGCCTTGCACCGCCATGACTTTTTGCTTGCTGCCCGATTCGCGCAGCATCTGGATCAGCAGACCCACGGCTTGAGACAGCGAGGCAAATGGCGCAGTCCAGCGCGTCAGATCGGCCAGGCGACTTGCACTGTCGCGGTGCTGCCAGGCGTGGTAGGCCGGGAGGTCGAACTCGCAGGTGCCGCCCGGGATCACGGCGCGGCTGCGGATGCTCATCAAAAAGTCGTTTTCGGTCAGTGACTGGCCAAGCTTGCCGTTGATGGCGTTGAGCGCTTCGAAATGCGTGTCCAGCTGGGCGATCACGCCGTCGAGTGCTTTTTCAGAAATCGCCGGATTGCCCCGGTAGCTGTTGTAGATCTGTTTTTGACGCTCCAGGTCCTTCAAAACATCCGATTTGAGTTCGGAGCGCGAGGCCACTTCCATGACTTCAAAGAGCGTGGTGAGCGCAAAGTGATGGTCCATCGCGTCGGAGCGAGGCATCAATTGACCGAGCCGGTCAAACAGCTGTTGCAGCCGCAAGTAGGTGCGGATGCGTTCGTTGAAGGGGTATTCGTACAGGATCACGCAGCGTCTTTCAGTCTGCTTGGATCATAGCCCGAAGTGGCGCGCCATTTTGCTGACCTGGCCCTCCAGTTGTGACAGGCTCAGGCCCTGGTTGAAGACCACCAGATCGGCGCAGGCCAGGCGCTGCGCTCGCGTGGCTTGCTGGGCGATGATGCGGTCGATTTCTTCGGCCGATAAGCCGCTGCGGGCGATCACCCGCGCGCGCTGCGTGGCGGGCTCGCAATCGACCACCCAGACCCGGTCGACCTGGCTGCGCCAGCGCTTGCCGGATTCGACCAACAACGGAACGTCGAACACCAGGCAGCGTGCGCCTTGGGCAATGGCTGCCTCGGTCTGCTCGCGGGTGAGGGTGCCCACCAAGGGGTGGATGATGGCTTCGAGCTGCTGGCGCGCAGCCTGGTCGCTGAACACGCGCTCGCGCATGGCTTGCCGGTCCATGGCGCCGTCTGTGCCGATCATGCCTGCGCCAAACCGCTCGGCAATGGCGGGAATGGCCCGCCCGCCCGGCGCGGTGACGCTGCGCGAGATGGCGTCGGCATCGATCACCGCCGCACCCAGCTTGGCCAGCATGCCGGCCACGGTGCTTTTGCCGCTGCCGATGCCGCCAGTCAGGCCAATGCGCCAAAGATGGGAAGGGTTCATGGGTGCGTGCTCAAAGGGTCAACCAAACCGGAGTGCCCCAGACCATCTGGACCACCCCGGCCAGGGCCAAGAATGGCCCAAAGGGAATATAGCCGCCCGCAGGCAGACGCTGACGCCACTTGAGCCAGAGTCCGATGACGAGACCAGACAGCGAAGCGGTCAAGATCAGCCCGATCAAGGCTTGCCAGCCGAACCAGGCCCCCAGCGCGGCGAGCAGCTTGAAGTCGCCTTGGCCCATGCCTTCTTGGCCCGTCACCAAGCGAAACAGCCAGTACACCGACCACAGAAACAGGTAGCCGCCCACGGCCCCCCACAAGGCATCGGGCAAGTGCACGCCGCTGTAGCCCATGAACGCGGCCAGCAGGCCACCCCAGGTCAAGGGTTGCGTCAAGGCGTCAGGCAGCAAGGTGGTGCGTGCATCCATCACGGCCAAAGCCAGCAAGGTGGCCGCAAAGCCTGCCCAGGCCAGTGCCTGGCCCGTCAGCCCATAGCGGCCAAGGCTCCAGACAAACAGCCCGGCGGTGATCAGCTCAACCGCAGGGTACTGCCAATGGATGGGGGCCTGGCAATGGCGGCATTGGCCATGCAGCACAAGGTAGCTCAGCACCGGGATGTTGTCGTACCAGTGCAGCGGATGGGCGCAGTGCGGGCAGTGCGAGGCGGGCAAGGCGAGGTTGAAGTGGGGGTTTGGTGTTTCCGGTGCGTCATGCGCTGCTTGCCACTCCCGCTCCAGCATCAGGGGCAGGCGGTGGATCACCACATTCAGAAAGCTGCCCACCACCAGGCCCAGCAGCGCGGCCAGTACCCAGGGGGCAAAAGCGAAGGCATCGGGCACCATGTCTTAAAAGACCTGGCCCAGTCGGAAGATCGGCAAATACATGGCCACAAGGATACCTCCGATCAGCCCACCCAGCACCACAATGATCAAAGGCTCCAGCAAGCTTGACAGGCCGTTGACCTGGTCATCGAGTTCGTTTTCCATCAACACGCCTGCGCGGGCCAGCAAGCTTTCCAGGGCGCTGGTTTCTTCGCCTGTGGCGCACAGCTGCACGATCATGTCTGGGAAACGTCCGGTGTGGGCCATGGCTTCGCTCAGGCTGCCGCCTTGTGAGACGCGGCGCTGCAAATGTTCGGTCAATCGGGCGTAGACCGCGTGATCGCAGGCTTGCCCCGCAGGCCCGAGGGCCTCGGTCAGTGGCACACCTGCGGCCAGCAGTGCCGACAGGGTTTGTGTCCAGCGGGCCACCACCGCACTGCGCAGCAAGTGGCCCACCAGGGGCAGGCCCAGCAGCCAGCGGTCGAGTTGGCGTTGCCAATGCGCGTTGCCTCGAAAGCGTTGCCACATCAAGGGCAACAACAACATGGCGGGCAACACCATCCAGCCCGACTGGCTCAGGGCTTGGCTCAACGCTAGCACCCATTGCGTGGCCCAAGGCAGGTCCGATCCAAACGCCTTGAAGACGTCTTCAAACACGGGGACCACATAAACCATGATCAAAGCCAGCACCGCCAAGGCCACCACGATCACAGCGCAGGGGTACATCAGCGCAGAGCGCACGCGCGAACGCAGGGCTTCGTTTTTCTCAAGTGTGTTGGCCAGCCGCTCCATCATGGTGTCCAGAATGCCTGCGGCCTCGCCCGCGCTGACCATGCTGATGTACAGCCCACTGAAATGCTGCGGGTGCTCTGCCAGCGCTGCATGCAGCGCCATGCCCGATTCAACGTCCGAGCGCACCGCGCTCATGAGCTCCTTCAAGGCCTGGGTGACGGCGCTGCGAGACACCATCTGCAATGTCGACACCAAGGGCACACCGGCACGGATCAATGCGGCCAGCTGCCTTGTCATTTGAGCCAGTTCACGGGGGCGGATGGGTTGCTTGGGCACCCACCACACGCGTTGCACGCGCTGGACCTGTAAACCTTGTCTGCGCAATTGGGCCTGCGCCAATGGCGCGTTTTCTGCCTGGATGTGTCCGCTGACTTCGTGACCTTTCGGGTTGTGGGCACGCCAGGCGAATGTGGGCAGGTGAGGTGAGGGCCGGGGCGTGTGGTTCATGTGGGCTCTCGTGTGGCGGACAGCACCTCGTCGAGCGACGTCACGCCCGCCAGCACTTTGCGCAGGCCCGCTTGCCGCAATCCGGCAACGCCTTCGTGTTGTGCCTGTTGTGCCAAGGCCTGGCTGCCCGCTTCTTGCAGCACCAGGGCTTGCATTTGGGGGCTGACGGGCATGACTTGAAAAATTCCTGTCCTGCCTTTGAAGCCTTTGTGGCAGTGGTCGCAACCCACGGGCACATAAACAGTGACGGGTTCGTCAGAAGCCGTTGGGTCGTTCCAACCCGCTTGCCGCAAGGCGTCACGGTCCAGGACTTGGGGCTGCCGACAATGCTCGCACAAGCGCCGCACCAGCCGCTGCGCCGTGACCAGCGA
>CANBTZ010000213.1 GCA_947372495.1 Comamonadaceae bacterium
GCTGTCATCGCAAGGTATTTCTTCAACTGGTCAACAGAGAAGGTACAGGCGGTCTATCTACACTCAAACGTGCCAGCGCATTGGTTGAAAGAGGGTACGGCAGCAGAGAGTGGCCGAGATACGCAGGGGATTGCAAAGTGGGAGGCCCAGCGCAAAGTTGGTGCACTTCGTTTCATCCTGCGACGGGGAGTCCTTGCCTGGGGTGGTCCGATGCTCTTGGCAATGCACCTGATACCCACCTTGGTGAAGGGGCAAAGACTTTCCATTGAAACCACACTCTTCCAAGTTGCCTTTTGGGCGTGTGCAGGGGCGGGATTTGGCATCATCATCTGGTACAGCTCTGAGGCCAATTACCGAAAAATGAAGCAGCGTGATGAGGCCTAGCAACTTGTCTACAACCGGACACACTACGCTACGTGCCTCCGAGTCGTGACCATGTTCGCTTTGCGGATTGATTTTTCCTCCACACCTTCGAAACCATGACAGCAGACACCCGATTCCAGCAACTGGCCCAAGAACTCGGCCACGACTTCAGTGGCGAGATCAAGATCGGCGGCAACTACACGCCAGTCACGCGTGATGGTCACCAGTTGTTTGTGAGCGGTCAGATTCCGCGAGTGGGTGACGAAGTGCTGTTTGTCGGCGCTGTGGGTGATGCTTTTGATGTGGCGCAGGGTCAGCAGGCCGCAGCCATTTGCGCCATGCGGGCGCTGGCGTTTTTGCAGCGTGCTGCGGGCAGTCTGGATGCGATCACGTCCATCTTGCGCATCACGGTCTATGTGCGCTCAGCGCCCATGTTCACCCAGCAAAGTGAAGTGGCCGATGGTGCCTCGGATGTCCTGTGCCGGGTGTTGGGGCCGCGTGGCGTTCACACACGCACATCGGTCGGCGTGCTGCAGTTGCCCAAGGGGGCTGCCGTGGAACTGGATTTGGTGGCGACAATGGCTGCTGCACCCGTGTGAACAAGGAGAACCCGACGTGACCACCCCCGAAAAACCCAAAGGCCCCGCTTCGTATTTCCCGTCCATCGAAAAGAAATACGGTCAGCCCATCGCGCATTGGCTGGACTTGCTCAAATCATGCGAGGGCATGAAACACATGGAAATGGTGGCCTGGCTCAAGACTGAGCACGGCATGGGACATGGCCACGCCAATGCCATCGTGGCGCATTGGCTGGCGGCCAAGAAATAACAAACATGCGTTTCGTCTGCTGCATGATGCGGTCATGGCTTCCCCTGTTTTGAATCTGGATCAGCTGCGCCGCTATGCCGTGGCGCGCAGCCTGTTCGCGCCCACGACCTTGCCCAAGGCATTGCAACGCTTAGGCTTTGTGCAGGCTGACCCCTTGCGTGCGCCTGCCCGCGCACAAGACTTGACGCTGCGCCACCGCGTGGCGGGTTATCGGGTGGGGGATCTGGAGTCGCGCTATGCCCAGCTGCCCATCGAGGAAGATTTTTTCGTCAACTACGGTTTTGTGCGGCGTGACTTGCATCACCTGATGCACCCCCGCACGGCTCGAATTGTCTGGTCGGCCGCCCGCATGAAGCAAGCGCAAGAGGTATTGGCTTTTGTGCGAGAGGTCGGTGTTGTTCGGCCCGCACAGGTGGACGCCCACTTCGACCATGGGCGCGTGGTCAACTGGTTTGGCGGCAACAGCAAAGCCAGCACCCAGCTGCTCGAAGGCATGCACTACCGTGGTCTGTTGCGTGTGGTGCGGCGCGAAGGCGGTCAGCGCCTTTACGCCGTTCGCGAGCATGAACCGAGTGGACTCGATGCCGAGGCCAGCATGGACGCGCTGGTGGATGTGATCGTGGCCAAGTACGCCCCTTTGCCTGCGGCCAGTCTGGGGCAGCTCGTCAGTCTGCTGTCGGGGGGTGTGCCGCAGTGGCGGCAGCATCGCCAGGCCATGCTGCAGCGCGCGCGCCTGCGCTTGCCCACTGCTGAAGTGGATGGGACAACTTGGTTTTGGCCTGAAGGCGAGAACCCTGCATCGCATCGCCATGGCGTGCAGGATCAAGTTCGATTGCTGGCACCTTTTGACCCGGTGGTCTGGGACCGCCGCCGCTTTGAGCAGCTGTGGGGCTGGGCCTACCGCTTTGAGGCCTACACGCCCGCCGTCAAGCGGGTGCGCGGCCACTACGCCATGCCCTTGCTCTGGCGTGATCAGGTCATTGGTTGGGCCAACGTCAATGCCAAGTCCGGCGTGCTCACGCCCGACGTGGGCTTTGTGTGCGCAGCGCCCAAGGACAAAGCCTTTGCTGTGGCCCTGGACGATGAGCTGCATCGCATGGCTGTTTTTCTGAAGCTGATTGAAGCCTGAACCTTGGGCAGATACCCGCGTCTTCGGTTGTCAAAATTGAAGCGTCAATCAAGGTCAATGGGGAATTTCTGGGAATAGAATTTTTTCCTCGTAAATGTTTTCTTAATAATTAAAATCGGACATCACGGGATACGATGATGGGCTGACCCTTTGGGGCACCGTCAAAACGGTCACTCAGAGCGTTTTCCATTCCAGCGATTGCCCATGTCTCTATTGAATGAATCCGTCCGAGAAGCTGCTCGTCGCAGTGTGCTGTGTTGGCTGGCCACGGTGGACGCCGATGGCCAGCCCAATGTGTCGCCCAAAGAAGTCTGGACCATGGCTGACGACGAGCATGTGGTGGTCGCAAACATCGCTTCGCCAGGCAGTGCGCGCAACATCGTGCAGCAAGCTCAGGTGTGCCTGAGCTTTGTCGATGTGTTCGTCCAAAAGGGTTTCAAGCTTAAGGGCGCAGGGCATGAGGTGCGTGCCGATGACCCTGCTTTCACCCAATGGGCTGCACCGCTGCTGGACATGGTGGGACAGCGCTTTGTCATTCAGAGTGTGTTGGTCATCCGCGTCACATCAGTGGTCCACATCGTGGCGCCCAGCTACCGCTTTTATGAAGATGAAACGACCGAGGCGTCGCAGGTGTTGTCGGCCATGCGCGTGTATGGTATCGAGGCCTTCATTCATTCAAAGAAAGACTGACCATGTTCGCCCAAACCCCTGAACCCCCTTACTACGCCGTCATCTTCACCAACCAACGCACCGCGGGTGACAATGATTACGGAGACACTTCCGAGCGAATGATGGCGCTGGCGAAGTCGCAACCCGGTTATCTGGGTGTGGAGAGTGTGCGCGGTGCAGACGGTGTGGGCATCACGGTCTCTTACTGGGCCAGCGAAGACGCCATCACCGGCTGGCGTCAACATGCCGAGCACAGTCTGGCTCGCGAGCAAGGGCGCAAGCGCTGGTACGGCCAGTTTCATGTGCGCGTGGCCAAAGTTGAGCGGGCTTATGGCATGGCGCCTCGAGAAATTTCTGATGAATCGAACAAGAGTGAACGCCCATGAAAACACTGGGCCTGATCGGTGGCATGAGCTGGGAATCCACCGTGCCTTATTACCGTCTCATCAACGAAGGCATCAAAGCCCGCTTGGGCGGCCTGCACTCTGCCAAGTTGGTGCTCTACAGCGTGGATTTTGCCGAGGTGGAGCAGTTGCAGTCCGCAGGCCGTTGGCAAGAGGCCGGACAGATGCTGGCGCAGGCCGCGCAGTCGCTGCAGGCGGCAGGGGCGCAAGGCCTGGTGCTGTGCACCAACACCATGCACAAGGTGGCAGGCGCCATCGAATCAGCGGTTGATTTGCCGCTGATCCACATTGCCGACGCCACAGCGCAGGCCGTGCAAACGGCGAACCTGCAGCGGGTGGGTTTGCTGGGCACGCGCTTCACGATGGAGCAGGACTTCTACAAAGCACGTTTGCAAAAAGCCTTTGGCCTGGATGTGCTGGTGCCCGAGCCAGCTGACTGCGACGAGGTGCACCGGATCATTTACCAAGAGCTGTGCCTTGGTCAGGTGCATGGCGCATCACGCGACATTTATCGTGAGGTCATTCAGCGTCTGATCGCGCAAGGGGCTCAAGGCATCATTTTGGGATGCACTGAAATTGGTTTGCTGGTGGATGCCACCGACAGCGCCGTGCCCATGTTCGACACCACGGCTTTGCACGCGCAGGCGGCTGTCGATTGGATGCTGACTTAAGGCATCATCTGTTCTTGAATTTTTAGGATTCCATATGCCCAACACCGTCCGTTTTCAACGCGTCTTCCGTGCCCCCGCTGAGCGCGTCTTTCGTGCCTTCATTGACCCGGATGCCATGAACAAGTGGTTGCCGCCGCATGGCTTCACGGGCCGGGTGCACGAGATGGATGCCCGTGTCGGCGGCAGCTACCGCATGTCGTTCACCAACCTGGGCAATGGTCAAAGTCACAGTTTTGGGGGCACCTTTGTGGAGCTGGTGCCAGGCGAGCGGCTGAGCCACACCGACACCTTCGATGATCCGAACTTGCCCGGACAGATGGTGACCACCGTGACGTTCAAGCGGGTGTTGGTGGGCACCGAGGTGAACATTGAGCAGGCCGGCATTCCGGACATGATCCCGCCCGAGGCGTGCTGTCTGGGCTGGCAAGAGTCTTTGCAGTTGCTGGCGCTGTTGGTGGAGCCCGATATTCAGAGTTAATACCGGTTATGTTCAAGGCGAGCTTGTGAACACCGCACTCGCCTCTGCACCCAGCGCTGCAGCAGCACTACCCAGGTGGGTTCGCGCAGCGCTGTCACGATCAAGATGCGCGACAGCGCCAGGCGTTGCTCGGTGTTGTGGCTCATGTTTTGCGGGCTTGTCTGATGGCGAGCACATCCAGTTGGATTTGTTCACGCGTTCGCGGGAAGAACACCGAC
>CANBTZ010000214.1 GCA_947372495.1 Comamonadaceae bacterium
CTAAAATGCAAACCTATGTTTGAGCAAACCTTTAAAAATATCGATGACATCCTGCACAAAGACGCGGGGTGCACCAGCGAGCTGGACTACACCGAGCAATCCTCCTGGCTGCTGTTTTTAAAGTACCTCGACGCCCTCGAAGCCGATAAGGCCACCGAGGCGGTGCTGGAGGGGCGTGACTACCAATTCATCTTGGGCGAGCCCTACCGCTGGGCCGCATGGGCCGCCCCCAAAGGAGCAGACGGCAAGATCGACCACAACGCCGCCATGACGGGCGACGACCTCAAAGGCTTTGTCAACGCCAAACTGTTTCCGTATCTGGCGGGCTTCAAGCAACGCGCCAGCGGGCCGCAGACCATCGAATACAAAATCGGCGAAGTCTTTGGCGAGATCACCAACAAAATCCAGAGCGGCTACAACCTGCGCGACGTGATCGACCGCATCGACGAACTGCGTTTTGGCAGCCAAGCCCAAAAGCACGAGCTGTCGCACCTGTACGAAGCCAAGATCAAAAACATGGGCAACGCCGGGCGCAACGGCGGCGAATACTACACACCGCGCCCGCTGATCCGCGCCATGATCGAGGTGATGCAGCCCCAAATTGGCGAACGCATCTACGACGCGGCCTGCGGCTCGGCCGGCTTTTTGTGCGAAGCCTTTGCGTACCTGAGCCCCAAAGCCACCAAGGCCGACGACCTGGAGACGCTGCAAAAGCGCACCTTCTACGGCAAAGAGAAAAAGAGCCTCGCCTACGTGATCGGCATCATGAACATGATCCTGCACGGCATCGAGGCGCCCAACATCGTGCACACCAACACCCTGGGCGAAAACATCAACGACATCCAGGAGCGCGACCGCTACGACGTGATCCTGGCCAACCCGCCCTTTGGCGGCAAAGAGCGCAAAGAAGTGCAGCAAAACTTCCCCATCAAAACCGGGGAAACCGCCTTCTTGTTCATGCAGCACTTCATCAAAAGCCTGCGTGCCGGGGGCCGTGCGGCGGTGGTCATCAAAAACACATTCCTCAGCAACACCGACAACGCCAGCGTGGCCCTGCGCAAACAGCTGCTGACCGACTGCAACCTGCACACCGTGCTGGACTGCCCCGGCGGCACCTTTCAGGGCGCGGGCGTCAAAACCGTGGTGCTGTTCTTCACCAAAGGCGAACCGACAAGCAAGACCTGGTTCTACCAATTGGACCCCGGCCGCAACATGGGCAAAACCAACCCGCTGAACGACGACGATCTGGCAGAGTTTGTGCAACTGCAAAAGGCCTTTGCCGACTCGCCGAAAAGCTGGAGCGTGGCCGCCGACAGCGTGAACCTGGACACGTTTGACCTGTCGGTGAAAAACCCGAACGGCGGCGAAGAAGTGGTGCACCGCAGCCCGGCAGACATCCTCGACGTGATTGCGGCGCTGGATGCCGAGGCGGCAGAGGTGTTGGGGAATATTCGGGGGTTGTTGGCGTGAAGGCGGGTTGGATTGAAAAGTCACTTGGTGAAATTTGCTCTATCGCACGAGGAGGATCACCACGCCCAATTCAAGCATTTCTCACAAGCGAGTCCGATGGAATCAACTGGGTCAAAATTAGTGACGCCACTGCCAGCGGTAAATACATTTACGAAACCGCAGAAAAAATAAAAGCGTCGGGCGCAGCACGATCACGGATCGTGAAAGATGGTGACTTCTTGCTGTCGAACTCCATGAGTTTCGGTCGCCCATACATCATGCGCACGACTGGATGTGTTCATGACGGATGGCTGGTGCTTTCGGAATATCAGGAATCGTTCAACCAAGATTTTCTTTATCACTTGTTGGGTTCACCACAGGTCTTCAGTCAATTTGATCGATTGGCCGCAGGATCAACGGTCAGAAACTTGAACATCGAACTTGCAAGCAAAGTCATTGTTCCAATTCCAACCTTAGAGGAACAACGCCGCATCGTCACCCTCCTCGACGAAGCCTTTGCCGACATCGCCACCGCCAAAGCCAACGCCGAAAAGAACCTCCACAACGCTGAAGTTCTTTTTCAGAGCCAGCTTCAAGCCCTGTTCAATCGTCCATCCAGCGGCAGAGTGCAAACAACACTCGGCAAATCAACTGGAGGAATTTTCACGGGTCCCTTCGGTTCGCTGCTGCACAAGCACGATTACGTCGAAAACGGCATTCCCTTGGTCAATCCAGCACACATCAGCCCGTTTGGCATCGAACCTGACTATCGGAAAACTGTTTCAAACGAAACCGCCTCAAGACTTGCCAACTACATCATGCGAGCGGGTGACATCGTGATTGGACGGCGCGGGGAAATGGGCAGATGCGCATTGATCACTGATATGGAAGATGGCTGGCTCTGTGGCACAGGTAGCTTCTTCATCAAGCCATCCAACCGATGCGACGCCGCCTATTTGGTTCACTTGCTGAGATCAGAAGGATGCAAGCAGCAGCTGGAAAAAATCGCAGGTGGTGCCGTCATGCCCAATTTGAGCAACACCGACTTGAGTAACTTTGTCGTTGAACTCCCATCAATAGATGAGCAAAAGCGGATCGTTTCCCAAATCGAATTGGCCGGACAAGATGTTGAACGGCTGAAAACCATCTACCGCCAAAAACTCACCGCCCTCGACGACCTCAAAAAGTCGCTGCTGCACCAAGCCTTCAGCGGACAGTTTTGACCGTCGCTTGCGGTGAACCGTCGACACGCTATCGACGGTTGGTTTGTATGGAAGTCGGTGACAAAACGTCACCGACTGGAAGCCTCAGGAAAGACGTCAGTCGGTTACGCACTGTAACCGACTGAAGCAGTTCAACCGTACGAGGAAAACGTACAGTTGAACCGGCGACCCATCACGACTCTTATGAATCCAAATTAGTTACACTGATTGACCCCATCCAACGCAGCCTGCTTATGACCAAGAACCGCATTGCCAACCAGCACCATGCCACCTTTGAAGGCATCCGCCAGCTCGACGCAGAGGGCAATGAATACTGGTCAGCCCGTAAGCTCGCCAAGGTCTTGGATTATTCCGAGTACCGACACTTCCTCCCCGTTATAGAGCGAGCCCGGGCGGCTTGCCAAAACAGCGGCCACGCATTAACAGACCATATCGAGGATGTCCTCGATATGGTCCAGATCGGCTCTGGCGCTGAACGCGAACTGGCCGATGTTCGCCTGTCGCGTTATGCCTGCTATCTGATTGTTCAAAACGGTGATCCATCCAAACCGGTCATTGCCAACGGCCAGACCTACTTTGCAATGCAGACGCGGCGGCAAGAGCTGGAAGACAGCGCCAAGTTTGCGCAGTTGTCAGAAGATGACAAACGACTTGCCATTCGCAATGAACTGGCGGCGCACAACAAGCATTTGGCGGCTGCTGCCAAAGACGCAGGTGTTGAAAGCAGCTTGGACTACGCGATTTTTCAGGACCACGGCTACAAGGGCCTTTATGGCGGCCTGGGTGCCAAAGACATTCACGCCCACAAGGGCTTGAAAAAGAGCCAGAAGATCCTGGACCACATGGGCAGCACCGAGCTGGCGGCCAATCTGTTTCGCGCAACGCAGACAGAAGAAAAATTGAAACGCGAAAACGTGCAAGGCAAACGAGAAGCCAACAAGGCGCATTACGAGGTGGGTGAGAAAGTGCGTGCCACCATCAAGGAACTTGGCGGCACGATGCCCGAGGCTTTGCCCACGCCCGCGCAAAGCGTCAAGCAAATCGAAAGCGCCAAGAAAAGGCTGGATGGCAAGAAATGAAAGCTGCCAAATGAACGAAGCCGAAACCCGCGCCGAACACATCGACCCGGCCCTGGCCGCCGCAGGCTGGGGCCAAGTGGATGGCAGCCGCGTTTTGCGTGAGCACAACATCACGGCGGGCCGCCTGCAAGGCGCGGGCAAGCGGGCGCGGGCCGACATTGCGGACTATGTGCTGGTCTACCGCAACACCAAGCTGGCGGTGATCGAGGCCAAGGCTTGGGCCAAGCCGCTGACGGAGGGTGTGGGCCAGGCCAAGAGCTACGCGGCCAAGCTGGCCATTCGCCACACCTACGCCACCAACGGCCAGGGCATTTACGGCATTGACATGCACACAGGGGCTGAAGCGCAAGTGGCCCGCTACCCCACGCCCGATGAGCTTTGGGACATGGCCTTTGGCGAGAGCGAAGCGCAAGCTGCCTCCTGGCGCAAACGCTTTGCCGCCGTACCGCTCGAAGACAAAGGCGGCACCTGGATGGGCCGCTATTACCAAGAGAGCGCCATCACCCGTGTGCTGGAGGCGGTGGCCAACGGCAAAGACCGTGTGCTGCTGACGCTGGCCACAGGCACGGGCAAAACCTTCATCGCGTTTCAGCTGGCTTGGAAGCTGTTTCACAGCCGTTGGAACCTCAAGGATTGGAAAGAAGGCACAGAGCCCAGCCGCCGCCCACGAATTTTGTTTTTGGCGGACCGCAACATCTTGGCCGATCAGGCGTTCACCGCTTTCTCGCCCTTTCCCGAAGATGCGGTGGTTCGCATCGACCCCAGCGACATCAAGAAAAAAGGCCGCGTGCCCAAGAACGGCAGCGTGTTCTTCACGATCTTTCAGACCTTCATGAGTGGGCCGGGGGAGACCCCCTACTTTGGCGAATACCCGCCGGACTTTTTTGACTTCATCATCATCGACGAGTGCCACCGTGGCGGCGCGAACGACGAAGGCAGCTGGCAGGCGATTCTGGAGTACTTCAGCCCCGCCGTGCAGCTG
>CANBTZ010000215.1 GCA_947372495.1 Comamonadaceae bacterium
GTTTGGACAGGGCGTTGCCATCGATCAGTTGGGCTGGAGCGTGGGTCATCGTGGTTTCTAGTTGAAAAGTGAAAACGCCCGCGGATCCTGGCAGCGGGCGTGGGCGGCTAAAAATCTGGCAGTTTCAGGTCTTGCCGGCGTTTTGTCCCAGTGCGATCTTGAGCAGATCGGCCACGGTGTTGGCGTTGAGCTTTTCCATGATGTTGGCGCGGTGCGCCTCCACCGTTTTGATGCTGATGCCCAAATCGTCGGCGATTTGCTTGTTCAAACGGCCGGCCACGATGCGCTCGAGCACTTGGGCTTCACGGCCTGTGAGCTTGGACAGCAAGGCGTCGCGGCTGGCCGCTTGCTGAAAGCCCGCAAAGGCATCGCGGGCTTCATCGAGCATGCGCTCGACCAGGCCCAGCAGTTCTTCTTCTTTGAAGGGCTTCTGGATAAAGTCCATCGCGCCTTTTTTCATGGTGTTCACCGCCATGGGCACGTCGCCGTGTCCGGTGATGAAGACGATGGGCAGAGGGGATTTGCGCTCGATCAGGCGGTCTTGCAGCTCCAGACCGGTCATGCCGCCCATGCGGATGTCGGCGATCAGGCAGGCGACTTCACGCGGGTCGTAGCGGCTGATGAACGATTCGGCAGAGTCGTAGCAGCGCACCCGGTAATCTTTGCCTTCGAGCAGCCATTGGAGCGAGTCGCGGACGGCTTCGTCGTCGTCGACCACATAAACAGTGCCTTTTTTCGGTATCAAACTCATTCAGCTGCTCCGCTGGTTTTATCGGTGGGCAAAGTGCCTGTCACGGGCAACCAGAAAGAAAAGCGGCAGCCTGTGACCTCGTCGGCATTGTAGAGGTTCTCGGCTGCGATCCGGCCGTTGTGGGATTCGATGATGGAGCGGCACAAATTCAGGCCAATGCCCATGCCTTCGACCTTGGTCGAGAAAAACGCTTCATAAACCCGGTCAATGGCCTCTGGGGGCAGGCCTTGGCCCGTGTCGGTGACCGAAAACTCGACAACTTGCTGGCCATCGACTTGTTTGGGCACCACGCGCAATTCGACATGCCGCTGCTCGGAGGGGCGGTTGGCGTTGTCGATCGACTCGGCCGCGTTCTTCATCAGGTTGATCAAGACCTGCTCAATCAGGATCGGGTCCACCATCAACAAGGGCAGGCGCGCCGCCACGTAGTGCGAGAACCTGACGTGCCGCCTGCGCAGCTCGATGTCGGCCAACTCCAGCGATTCGCTGACGATGCCGGCCACGTCCGATGGGGTGCGGTTGGGCTCGCTGCGTTTGACGAAGCTGCGGATGCGCTGAATGATCTGTCCAGCCCGTTGAGCTTGGTGCGCGGTTTTGTCCAAGGCACCGAGCAAGTCGCTTTCTTTGATTTGCTGGCTCTTGATGCGCGAGATCATGCCGGTGCAGTAATTGCTGATCGCCGTCAGGGGCTGGTTCAGCTCGTGGGCCACGCTCGACGCCATCTCGCCCATGGTGATCAGGCGACTGGCTGTTTGGGCCCTTTCGGCCTGCTGGGCGGCCAGCTCTTCGGCTTGGCGGCGGGGCGTGATGTCGGTGGCAATCACCATCTGGGCCAGACGCCCATCGGCCCAGTTGATGTAGCGCGAGCGCACTTCCAGCCATTTGCCCAGTTCAGAGACAAAGATTTCGGCGTTTTCAGACGCTGCCACCGTGAGCGATTCGGTGGGCAGGCCGGCCAAACCATCGACATCGTCCATGGCCGTTTCGCTCTCGTAATAAGCACCGGCTTGCTCGACCAGCCGCAGGTGGCCCACGGTGTCCTGCCCAAACCATTGGCGATAAAGCTTGTTGGCGAACAGCAATTCCTTGCTGCCCAAGGGCGCAACAGACACCGAGGCGTCCAAGGCTTCGAGCACGATGGTGAAGCGTTCATACGAATTGGCCAACTGCTCACGGATGCGGTTGGGTTCGGTGATGTCGGTCATCGAGGTCATCCACCCGGCGTGTTTGCCTTGGGCGTCGATCAGGGGCGAGACATACATGCGGGCATCAAAAATGCTCCCGCTCTTGCGCTTGACCCGCACCTGAAAACCCGCAGGCGTGTGGCGGCCTGAAATTTCGTCTTCCAAGCGGGCCGTGAGGGCTTCAATGTCTTGTTCAGGCCAGTACGGGAATGGGGCCACCGCACCCACCAATTCGGATTCATCCCAGCCCGTCATCTCGCAAAATGCCGGATTCACATAGGTGATGCGGCCGTTGATGTCGAGCGCCCGCATGCCGGTCAACATGGAGTTTTCCATGGCTCGGCGAAAGTTGGTCTCGGCCACCAAGGCTTTTTGGGCCTGGATGCGCCTGCGGGTGTGACGCCAGTTGGCGATCAGCATCCAGGCGGTCATGACGCTGAGCACACTGACCAGCCAAAACAGGCCACTGCCCACCAAGCCTTGCGATGTTCGCCAAGCCTGGGCCTTCAAGATCAAGCCATTGCCCACGGGCGATACCGGCACTTCGTATTCGTTGTCGTCGGGTGTGACCAAGGGCAGCATGGCCAGCAAACGCGTGCGCTGGCGAATGGTTTGCCCCGCCAGCACGTCGCCTTCGCTGTTGGACAGAGAGATCGCGTATTTGGCCAAAATTTCGGTGGGCACGCCGTAGCGCAGCAGCCCTTCCATGGAGTATTCGGCCAACAACACACCGCTGAATTTGCCTTTTTCGTTGCTCAGCGGGGTCAGCAATTGCAGCAGTGCGCCGTTCAGGTCGGTGTGCGCCTTGGGGTCGAGCTGGCCATAAATGGGCTGCATCAGATCACGCGCCAAGCTGTAGTGGGTTTCTGTCTCGCCCACTGCCAAGGTGCTGCCAGGCATCAGCCGGTCGCTGCGCAAGATGCTGGACACGCTTTGGTTGGCAATGACTTTTCTGCGCTCATCCAACCAAGTCAGCGAATGGTATTCAGGGAACTGCTGCACCAAGGCTTCCGCCCTGGAGGGGAACTGGTCGAGTTTCACATCCTTGTTGGAGATGTCCCGCGCCAAGCGCATGACTTGCTCTTGCCGCTCGATCAATCGAAGGCGCAGGCGTTGTTGGGCGTATTCCACATCGCGCTTGACGGCTTCTTGTTCGCGGTCGGTTTCTTCGGCGCGCAAATACCAAAATGCGCTGGCAATGGCGGCCAAGAACAGGATCACGGCTGCCACCGGGGTCAGGTTGGCATAACGGTCTTGGCGGTTGGGTGACTGCTTGTTCCACCAGGCGCGCCACCATTCCCATGGCCCGGACTTCTTGGGGACCACGACATCGGTTTGAGTTTGCATGTGCTCGAGTTTAGGGGACAAGAGGGAGGTGAAATTCAGAGTCCCTGCATACAAATTTCACAATACAAAAACATAAAGCACGATTTGAAATTTCCATGAAATTATGAGAAACTTGAGCGATCATTCAGCCACAAACAACAAAGGAGACTTCGAATGACCGCTGTCAATCCGAATCAGCCAGCCCAAGATCTGGACACTCAGGAAACACGCGAATGGATGGACGCCCTGTCCTCCGTGATCGAAAAAGAAGGTGGCGAACGCGCCCACTTTTTGTTGGAGCAACTGCTCGAACATGCCCGCCAGCACAGCATTGACAAGCCGTTTTCGGCCACCACGGGTTACGTCAACACCATCGAGCCGCAAGAAGAAGAACGCGCGCCTGGCAACCTCGAAATCGAAGAACGCCTGCGCGCCTACATGCGCTGGAACGCCATGGCCATGGTCGTCAAGGCCAACCGCCACAACCCCGAAGACGGCGGCGATTTGGGTGGCCACATTGGCTCCTTCGCCTCTTTGGCCAGTTTGTTTGGCGCTGGCTTCAACCACTTCTGGCATGCCGAGAGTGAAAACCACGGCGGCGACTGCCTCTACATCCAGGGCCACGTCTCGCCCGGCGTGTATGCCCGCGCCTACCTCGAAGGCCGCCTGACCGAAGAGCAGTTGCTCAACTTCCGTCAAGAAGTCGATGGCAAAGGCTTGTCCAGCTACCCACACCCCAAACTGATGCCTGAGTTTTGGCAGTTCCCGACGGTGTCGATGGGCTTGGGCCCACTGATGGCGATCTACCAAGCCCGCTTTTTGAAGTACCTGCACGCCCGTGGCATTGCCAACACCGAAAACCGCAAGGTCTGGGTTTTCTGCGGTGACGGCGAAATGGACGAAGTCGAATCTTTGGGCGCCATCGGCTTGGCCGCCCGTGAAAACCTGGACAACCTGGTCTTCGTGGTCAACTGCAACTTGCAGCGCCTGGACGGCCCGGTGCGTGGCAACGGCAAGATCGTGCAAGAGCTCGAAGGCGAGTTCCGTGGCTCCGGCTGGAACGTCATCAAGCTCTTGTGGGGCTCCGGTTGGGACCCATTGCTGGCGCGTGACAAAGAAGGCGCGCTCAAAAAGCTCATGATGGACACGCTGGACGGTGACTACCAAGCCATGAAAGCCAACGACGGTGCCTACGTGCGCAAGCATTTCTTTGGCCGCGACCCGCGCACCCTGGAGATGGTGTCCAAGATGTCCGACGAAGAGATCTTTGACCTGCGCCGCGGCGGGCACGACTCCAAAAAGGTCTATGCCGCTTTCCACAAAGCGGTGAACCACAAAGGCCAACCCACGGTGCTGCTGATCAAGACCGTCAAAGGTTTTGGCATGGGCAAAGCCGGCGAGGGCAAGAACAACGTCCACCAGACCAAAAAGCTGTCGGACGAAGATATCAAGGCCTTCCG
>CANBTZ010000216.1 GCA_947372495.1 Comamonadaceae bacterium
AGGTGCGCCATCGACGGGATGTGCAGCTTGGGGATGATCAAAAAGTGGATCGGCGCCCAAGGCGCGATGTCATGGAAGGCGAACACATGCTCGTCTTCGTGCACTTTGCGGGAAGGGATCTGGCCCGCGATGATTTTGCAAAAAATGCAATTCGGATCGGTCATGGGATTCACGCTTTCAAACTCATTCACCCAAGCGCTCGCGCTCTTGCACTTTGCGCAGGGCTTTTTCTTCGAGGCCGCTCAGACCCTCGCGGCGGGCCAGCTCGTTGACCACGTCAGCAGGCGTCAAACCATAGTGCGCCAGCGCGATCATGCTGTGAAACCACAGATCGGCCACCTCGCCCACGAGCTTGGTTTTGTCACCGCCATGGTCCACGTCTTTGGCGGCCATCACGGTCTCGGTGGCTTCTTCGCCAATCTTCTTCAAAAAGGCGTCGGGCCCTTTGTGCAACAGGCGGGCCACATAGCTTTTTTCGGGGTCACCGCCGTTGGCGGGTTTGCGGCTTTCGACCACGGCCGCGAGGCGATCAAGGATGTCCTGGTTGGTCATAGGCTTTGGGGCGCTCACTTGTAAATGGTTTCAGGGTCCTTCAGGACCGGATCGGTTGCCTGCCACTCATCGGCTTGCAGGCTCTGGAAAAAGCAGCTGTGGCGGCCCGTGTGGCAGGCAATGCCTGGCTCGTGCCCCAGCTGGGTGATTTTGAGCAGCACCACATCGTTGTCGCAGTCAATGCGGATGTCGTGCACCGTCTGCACATGGCCCGACTCTTCGCCCTTGAACCACAGCTTGTTGCGCGAGCGGCTGAAGTACACCGCCCGTTTCAGCTCGGCCGTCTTTTGCAAGGCCTCGCGGTTCATCCAGGCGAACATCAGCACGTCGCCAGTGTCTTTTTCTTGGGCGATGACCGGCACCAGGCCTTTGTCGTCCCATTTGATTTTGTCGAGCCAGTTCATAGGGGGGTGATCTTAAGGCAAGCTGACCAAGGTGACCTGCCGGAGCGGATCAGCTCGAGCGTCAGGTTAGGCGTAATCATGTGCTGTGATACTGCACTGCCACAACACACGACTAGGCCGTTATGTGTCCGTTCGACCGTAATGTTATCTACCACCACCTTGATGCCAGGCGAAGTAATCGAACATCAAGCGCGTGCCGCCGTGATCACTAGCGAACTCGCCTATAAGGCCCTGACAATATTCGTAAGTGACACGAGAATGCACATCTCCCATGCTTGGCCTCGAAATGGGAAGCGCGAACGAAAGGCATTCATTTATCTTTTGAAGCGTCTGGCTGTCGAGCGCACAGTTTGCATGCTTCACAAGAGCATCGACTAGTGGCGGATGGCCCAGGTCGTGGCTACTTAACCACTTAACGAAAAGATCAACGAACTTATATGTATGCGCGAACGACAGTTGCTTTTCATTGCCCTGACGAGATTTCCAATGCGCCTGAAGCGAATCGCCTAGAGCAGTATGCCAGCGGACAAAGCCTTCTGGTTCTCTGATCGCCACCTCCAGTTCATTCGGCACAAGGGAATCGCATATGCTTGAGGCCCATTTCCGGTAAACAAGACTCGGCTGAACCTGCCAATCTCGATATGCTCGGAACGTATTCGCTCCTACACCATATGTTGCTGCTCGCTTTGCAAAGGGAATCTTCCCAAGGTCCTTGCGAACCCGAGGTAGGCTTTCCGTGAACGCCGCCACTTGCTTTGGATCATAAAAATTTTTCAATGGCATCATAGTGGTAGACAACGTTCGTGTTCAGCAGCTGCCGAAGGCAGTCCGCTGGGACACGGGATCAGCCCGCTTTCTTGTTGGCGAGTCGGCTGACAGCGTCATTCAGTTCGGCCTCGTCCTTCATGGCCTGGGCAAGACGGTCCGCGAACTCAATGAGCACGATTCGAATGCTATTCGCGACTTCGAGGCACTGCTCATCTGTGAGCTCATGCACGCCTTGGCTGAGCGCAGAGTGCAGAAGCGTCAACGGGTTGTATCCGTTGATCAACAGGGACTGGGGGATGGCATGTTTGATTGCTTCGGTGGCCTTGGTGAACTGGACTTCAGTCTTCGCGCCTTCAAGCTCGGCAATCAGAGCTTCGTCCGCGCCAAGATGTCGAGACACTCGAATAATCTCGTCGAAGATGCGGCCTTTTTGGTTCTCGACCACTCGCCGGTAGTAGACGAATGCACCAACGCCTAGCCCTTGGTTCTCGCAACGACGGCCCTTAAGGAACTCATCTCTGTCAGGCCCGATGAGCGTGATCGCTCTCGCCGGCGTGGGAGGGCCAAAGGCAGGCTCTTCGCCGTACTTGTAAAGAACCCACTTGTTCGCTGCTTCCTCATACGTACCGGAGATCGCGTAAGACTTCTGGCAGCGTCGGCAGTTTCGACAGTAGTAAGAGAGGAAGGACTTGAATGACTCACGCTTACCAATATAGTCCGCCGTTCCGAGAAAGGCGAAGAATCTCGTCCCGTTGCAGGTGGTGCAGTGAAGCTCAATGTCGGGCGTCCGATATCTAACCGTGCCCTGGCGGTCGGCGTTCTCAAGGTCGGTGACGCAGACTTTGGCGCCCGGCGGGACACGTTCTAAGAAGTCGCGTTGTGTAAGGTCATCCATGATGCAATTTTTAGCGGCCTAACGTTTAAATTCACCGGCCTAAACGGCTTTTCACGCAGGTCCGGTGGAAAATGGGCTGGGCAAAAACTGCTATTTGCCACCATGGATAACGATGTAAAGATTGGTGGCTGCCTGAATAGATGAGATGGTGACAGCCAAGAACCCGACCTGAACGATAAGCATGACAACAGCCACTTCAAAGAAGAGCACCTTACTTTTCTTAAAAAGCTGGACTCCCAACTCTTTAATATGCGCGACGCCTTTGATTCCGTCCGATTGCAAGCGTTTCGATTTTTCGTCGATCTCCTCAATGGAACGGCATGAGCCCTCAATGAACATAAACATGTTGGCTATCGCTGCCGCGAAGAATGTACCTATAACGGTAATGAAGAGCATAGTGCTCCAAGTGTTGCTCAGGTCAAACTTTGTGATATCGAGCTTTGCGCCCATGATGATGGCGATGGAGAGCAACAGAATCTGGGGCGTCAAGTTGCGAAGGAATTCGAGGAAGGGGCCTCGGGCATAACTAAATATCATCATTTCTCCTAAACACGTGATGTTGCCCCCCAACGTGAGGTAGATCGCAAAACCCGGCGCCCCTTTCTTACAGTTCACTTGCTTTTTCGATCAGGTGCGTGGGCAATTTTATATATTCACTATATATTAAAAAATAAAGAATATTTAAAACTATTGAATCTTTTTTATACAAAGCCGTGCAGTTCAGTAGCATGCGTCACGCGGGCGAGATGGGTGTGCCGATGTGGAAGCGTTTTTGTCCATGTTAGCCAAGGACAAGTTGGCTGGTCTATTGCCATATGGAAGTCGTGACCGCGCTGCAGACAGGCGGCACGGCCAGTCATTTGAATTCACTGCTTCAGGTCTGAGTCGATCTCACAAGCGCACCGGGATGCCCCGTTGGCGCATGCGCTCTTTGGCCTGTTGCACGGTGTACTCGCCGTAATGGAAGATGCTCGCCGCCAGCACCGCATCGGCGCCGCCGATGCTCACGCCGTCGGCCAGGTGGTCGAGGTTGCCCACGCCGCCCGATGCGATCACGGGGACGCTCACGGCGTCGCTCACGGCGCGGGTCAGTTGCAGGTCAAAGCCGCTTTTGGTGCCGTCGCGGTCCATGCTGGTCAGCAGGATTTCGCCCGCGCCGTATTCGGCCATTTGGGTGGCCCAGGCCACGGCGTCCAAGCCCACGTTTTTGCGGCCACCGTGGCTGTACACGTCCCAGCCGGGGCCCATGGGCAAACCGTTGGTGCCGATGCGCTGCTCGTCTTCCGCGCTGCGGCGCTTGGCGTCGATGGCGACCACGATGCATTGCGCGCCGTATTTGGCAGACGCTTCGCGGATGACTTGCGGGTTGGCAATGGCCGCCGAATTAAAACTGGTTTTGTCGGCCCCAGCGTTCAGCAGGCGGCGCACGTCTTCGACGGTGCGCACACCACCGCCCACGGTGAGCGGAATGAAGACCTGGCTGGCCACGGCTTCGATGATGTGCAGGATCACGTCGCGCCCGTCGCTGGTGGCGGTGATGTCCAAAAACGTTAGTTCGTCAGCGCCTTGCTCGTTGTAACGGGCCGCGATTTCGACCGGGTCTCCGGCGTCGCGCAGTTCGACAAAGTTGACGCCCTTGACCACGCGACCGCCGGTCACGTCGAGGCAAGGGATGATGCGTTTGGCGAGCATGGAGGCTTCTCTTGTTGAATGGTTCAGGGGTTCAGCACTTGCAGGCGCTGCCAGCCCGCCCAGCGCCCGCCCGCAGGCAAGGTGATGGGTTCGTAGACCTGCGCGGCTTCGACGCAGAGCATCTGGCGCCAGCCGTCATCGGGCATGTCGGTCAGGCGCTTGCACAGGTCTTGTGCGGGGTTCCAGACCACGGTGTTGGCCCAGCTGGGGCTCTGGCTGATCTGCAGGGTCTGGTTCAGCGTCATCGGATTTGGTACAGCTTCGTACACGCGATCAAATTCGGCAGCAAAGCGGATGGTGTCGGCCGCAGCCGCATGGGTGTCGGTGAGCGAATCCCACTCGGGCTCACCGCCCAGGCCCTGCAGCGTGGCCTGC
>CANBTZ010000217.1 GCA_947372495.1 Comamonadaceae bacterium
TCTTCGGTGCCTGGCAAAAAGCCGATGTCTTCGCCCACACTCACGGTGGCGCGGGTCATGATGATCTCGGTGTAACGGCGGTCGTCCAGCACCTGGGTCAGGCCAGCGGCCAGCGCCATCAAGGTCTTGCCCGTGCCTGCAGTGCCCGCGAGCGTCACGAAATCGATGTCCGGATCCATCAACAGGTTCATCGCGAAATTTTGTTCACGGTTGCGGGTCATGACCCCCCAGACAGCGTTTTTCTGGTGGTTGAAGTCTTTGAGTGTGCGCAGCACCGCAGTTTTGCCGCGGATCTCGGTCACGCGCGCATACAGGTTGGGTTCGCCTGGGGCTTCAAAGTAAACAAACTGGTTGATTTGCAGTGAGGGCACAATCGGCCCACTGATGCGGTAAAAGGTGTGTGGGCCTTGCTGCCAGCTTTCCACGGTCTTGCCGTTCTTGATCCAAAAATCCGGGGGCAGGGCCAGTGCGCCAGAAAAAAGCAGATCGCCATCTTCGAGTGTTTTGTCGTTCTGGTAGTCCTCGGCCTGCAGGCCCAGGGCGCGCGCCTTGACGCGCATGTTGATGTCTTTGGACACCAGCACCACTTCGCGGGGCTTGTGCATTTGCTCCAAAGCACGCACCACCCCCAAAATTTGGTTGTCTGCTTTGCCCTGCGGCAAGGCCAGTGGCAGGCTCAGGTCAAGTGCTTGCGTCTGAAAAAACAATTTCCCATGCGCATCGCTGTAGCCCGTGGTGCTGAGGGGCAAGCCTTGCGTCATGTCAAAACCCTGCGCCGCCGCCAATGCGTCCAGCGAGCGGCTGGTCTGACGCGCATTGCGTGCGACCTCGGTCATGCCTTTTTTGTGACCGTCGAGTTCCTCGAGCACGATCATGGGCAAGAAGACATCGTGTTCTTCAAAGCGGAACAAGCTCATCGGGTCGTGCATCAGCACATTGGTGTCCAGCACAAAGAGCTTGCTGGGGCCGCTCAAACGCTTTTTGCTGACCGGCTTGGGCGCGGTGGATTTGGTCGGTGCCGTGGGCGACTGCACTGGGTAGCTTGGCGCGTCGATGATGGGTGCTGTGGTCAGTGCACTGCCTTTGCGAGGGCGGGGCTTGCTGGTGCTTTTGGCCGGTAAGGTTTCCATGGCCGTGATGGGTGCCGAAACCGTGGGCGAGGGGACGTCTTCCAGTGTGTCGAAGGCTTGCTCAAAAGCCTTGCTGGTCAGTCGGCTGGCGCGCTGGGTGGGGGCGGGTGGCAATGGCATCGGGATGGCCTCTTTTGAAAAGTTAAATGGCAGCCGAAAAAAGAAAAAGCCGCCTTGAGACCAAGGCGGCTTTTCGGGTTTCTGGCGGGCAGAACGTCAACTGCATGGATTCATTATGCACGACCCACAAGTCGGCTCGATGAATCTGGCGAGCGGCTCAAGCGGCTTTTTTCAGGGCTTTGACGGCCTTAAGCACTTCTTCTACATGGCCGGGAACTTTCAGGCCACGCCATTCGGCTTTGAGCGTGCCGTCGGGACCGATCAGGAAGGTGCTGCGCTCAATGCCCTTGACCTTCTTGCCGTACATGATCTTGTTTTTGACCACACCAAACATGTGGCACATTTTTTCTTCGGTGTCGGCCACCAGCTCGAAAGGCAATTCAAGCTTGGTTTTGAACTCGTCATGCGACTTCATGTTGTCGCGTGACACGCCATACACGGCAGCACCGGCTTTGACGAAGTCTTTGTACTTGTCACGGAACTGCATGGCCTCTGTCGTGCAGCCTGGGGTGTTGTCTTTGGGATAGAAATAAAGAATGACCGTTTGGCCCAGGAGCAAAGTATTGGAAACTTTCAGACCACCTGTAGCGTTTGATTCAAATTCTGGAATGGGTTTGTTGAGAACGATCGCCATGAAAACTTGATCTCGCTTGACAGGTTATGTACGCTTAAAAACAAAACGGCGACTCGGCCGTTTTCAGGGTAAGGCACTGGAAAGACTCTTATTTTAACGCGAAACAGCTGGGTCTGACCCATGCTTGCTTGCTCTAATTTGAGGGTTCAGTCGGCACTGTTTGTACTATCGGATTCAATCAACAAGGCTGCAATGACCTTGCGGCCTTCACTGGCCAGGATGTTGTAAGTGCGGCAAGCGGCCGCGGTGTCCATGATCTCGAGGCCCACACGGTGTTCTGCAAATGCACTCAGCCAAGCCGGGGGGGTGAAGCGCAATCGCGCACCCGTACCCAAAATCACCAACTCTGCGCCGCTCGCGGCCAGGGGGCTCAGGTGCAGCGCCTGGAGATCCTCAAACTGCTGGGGCGCCCAATCGCGCGTGGGCATGTCTGCCAAACTGCTGATCAGCACAGACTGGATGTGTTTGTTGTGATCGACTTCAATCCAGCCGCTGCCGTAGGCGCGCACCATGGGGGCATTGGATTTGTCGGGTTGCAGTTTCATGGGGCGGCGCTGAATGGTGTGAAGTGATCTTGATACGGGGCAGACTTTTGTGTTTCAAGGGGCAAAAATGGCCTGAAACCGGCTTGATCTGTGGTCAAATTATAGGTTTTCGCTGACCCAAACTGTGTCCGGAGTGACTTTGAAACCCATTCATAAATCTGCCAAGCTCGCCAACGTTTGTTATGACATCCGGGGCCCCATCATGGACCGAGCGCGCCAGATGGAGGAAGACGGCCAAAAGATCATCAAACTGAACATCGGCAACTTGGCGGTTTTCGGTTTCGATGCGCCTGAAGAAATTCAGCAGGACATGATCCGCAACCTGCCCAATTCGGCAGGCTACTCGGACAGCAAAGGCATTTTTGCGGCCCGCAAGGCGGTGATGCACGAGACCCAGAAACAGGGCATCAAGGGCGTGACGCTCGATGACATTTACTTGGGCAACGGCGCCAGTGAGTTGATTGTGATGGCCACCAACGCACTTTTGGACAACGGCGACGAATTGCTGCTGCCCGCGCCCGACTACCCTTTGTGGACGGCTGCGGCCAGCCTGTCTGGCGGCACGCCTGTGCACTACATGTGCCAAGAATCAAACGGTTGGATGCCCGACCTCAAAGACATTCAGGCCCGCATCACGCCTCGGACCAAGGGCATCGTGGTCATCAACCCCAACAACCCAACGGGCGCGCTGTACTCGCGTGAACTGCTGGAGGGGATTGTGGCCATCGCCCGTGATCACGGCTTGGTCATTTTTGCCGATGAGGTTTACGACAAGGTCTTGTACGACGACGTGCAACACACCCCCATCGGCAGCTTGTCCGAGGATGTGCTGACGCTCACCTTCAACTCCCTGTCCAAAAGCTACCGCTCCTGCGGTTACCGCGCGGGCTGGATGGTGGTCTCGGGCGACAAGAAGCCGGCCAAGGACTACATCGAGGGCTTGAACATGCTCTCGAACATGCGCTTGTGTGCCAATGTGCCCGGCCAGTGGGCGATCCAGACGGCTTTGGGCGGCCACCAGAGCATCAACGAGCTGGTGGGCGAGGGCGGTCGCCTGCGCAAGCAGCGCGATCTGGCCTACGAACTCATCACCGCCATTCCGGGCGTGAGCTGCGTCAAGCCTCAGGCCGCGCTGTACATGTTCCCGCGCTTGGACCCAAAAATTTATCCAATTCAGGATGACCAACAGTTTTTCTTGCAGATGCTCGAAGAAACCAAAGTCATGCTGGTTCAGGGCACGGGCTTCAACTGGCCCCAGCCCGACCATTTCCGCATCGTGTTCCTGCCGCACCTGGACGACTTGCGTGAGGCCATCACGCGTGTGGCGCGCTTCCTCGAAGGCGCGCGCAAGCGTTTTGGCACGGAACACCTGAGCGCCTGAATTTGCAGTTTGGGCCCGGTGCGCCGGGCCTGATGAACCACCAAGAATGAAAACCATGAAACCCATCCAAGTAGGCCTTTTGGGCATCGGCACCGTCGGCAGCGGCACTTTCCATGTGCTGCAACGCAACCAAGAAGAAATCCAACGGCGCGCTGGTCGCGGCATTGAAATCACGATGGTCGCCGACCTCGACGTCGCGCGTGCTCAGGCGGTGGTGGGTGAGGGCGTCAAAGTGGTCAGCGATGCCCGCGAGGTGATTGCCAACCCCGAGATCGACATCGTGATCGAGTTGATCGGTGGCTACGGCATCGCCAAAGCGCTGGTGCTCGAAGCCATTGCCGCAGGCAAGCATGTGGTCACCGCCAACAAGGCGCTGCTGGCCGTGCATGGCACCGAAATTTTCGCTGCCGCGCACGCCAAGGGCGTGATGGTTGCCTTCGAAGCCGCTGTGGCCGGGGGCATCCCGATCATCAAGGCCCTGCGCGAAGGCCTGACCGCCAACAGCATCCAGTGGGTGGCGGGCATCATCAACGGCACCACCAACTTCATCCTGTCCGAGATGCGCGACAAGGGCCTGGACTTTGACGTGGTGCTGAAAGAGGCGCAACGCCTGGGTTACGCAGAAGCCGATCCCACCTTCGACATCGAGGGCGTTGACGCCGCGCACAAGCTCACGCTCATGAGTGCGATTGCGTTCGGTATCCCCGTGCAGTTCGACAAGGCCCATGTGGAAGGCATCACCAAGCTCGAAGCGATCGATATCAAGTATGCCGAACAGCTGGGCTACCGCATCAAGCTATTGGGCATCACGCGCCGCACCGGCCATGGCATCGAGCTGCGCGTGCATCCGACCCTGATACCGGCCA
>CANBTZ010000218.1 GCA_947372495.1 Comamonadaceae bacterium
AGGCGGCCGCTGTCGCCCGTGCCGTAGAGCAGCACACAGGCCGACGCAGCCGCACCCCGCCCGACCCGGCCGCGCAGCTGGTGCAACTGGCTCAGACCAAAGCGCTCGGCGTGCTCGATCACCATCAGCGAAGCATTGGGCACGTCCACGCCCACCTCGATCACAGTGGTGCTGACCAGCACGCCCATTTGGCCGCTGGTGAACAAATCCATCACCGCCTTCTTTTCTGCCACGGGCATGCGCGAATGCAGCAGACCCACCATCACGCCCGGCAAGGCCTCACTCAGGTCGGCGTGGGTTTGCGTGGCGTTGGTCAGGTCCAGCGCTTCGCTTTCTTCAATCAGCGGGCACACCCAGTACACCTGCCTGCCCTGCGCCAGCTGCGCCCCAATGCGCGCCACCACCTCGTCACGGCGGCTGTCTGAAATCACCCGTGTCACGATGGGCGTGCGCCCCGGGGGCAACTCGTCAATCACCGACACATCCAGGTCGGCGTAATAGCTCATGGCCAGCGTGCGCGGGATGGGTGTCGCGCTCATCATCAGCATGTGCGGCTCCATGCCGCCTTCTTGCATCTTGCCGCGCAAGGCCAGGCGCTGCGCCACGCCAAAGCGGTGCTGCTCGTCGATCACGGCCAGCGCCAAATTCTTGAACTTCACATGCTCCTGAATGACCGCGTGCGTGCCCACCACCAGCGCGGCTTCGCCCGACGCGATCATCTCGAGCATGGCGGTGCGTTCTTTCTTCTTCTGGCTGCCAATCAGCCAAGCCACCTTGATGCCCAAAGGCTCCAGCCAGCCCACCAACTTGGCAAAGTGCTGGGTGGCCAAAATTTCGGTCGGTGCCATCAGGGCGCACTGCCAACCCGCGTCGATGGCCACCATGGCCGCCAGCGCCGCCACCACCGTCTTGCCCGCGCCCACATCGCCCTGCAGCAAGCGGTGCATGGGCACGGCCCGCGCCAAGTCGGCTGCGATCTCTAGCCCCACGCGCTGCTGCGCTCCGGTGAGGCCAAAGGGCAGCGCCGCCAGCAATCGATCATGCAGGCCATGGGCTTGCAGGCGCAACTGCGGCGCACGCAAACGGTCACGTTCGCGCTTGGCCGTCAGCTGCGACAACTGCTGCGCCAGCAGCTCCTCGCACTTGAGGCGAATCCAGGCCGGGTGGCTGCGGTCTTCGAGCGCGGCCAGCGACACATCGGGCGTGGGGTGGTGCAAAAACTGCAAGGCATCGCGCAGCGACCAAGTGCCACGCGGGTCTGGCCAATGGGCCTGAGGCGGCAAAGTCTCGCTCAGGTCGGCATGGTTCAAGCCGGTGATGACGGCACGGCGCAAATACGCCTGCGCCAAACCCGCCACCGTGGGGTACACAGGCGTCAGCGCCGTGGACAGCGCACCGCCCGCCGCCTTGAAATGCGGGTGCATCATGGTCAGCCCCATGAAGCCCCCACGCACCTCGCCCCGGGCGCGGATGCGGTTGCCCACCGCCAGCGCCTTTTGGTGCGAAGGGTAGAAGCTGAAAAACCGCATCACGCAGGTGTCTGAACCGTCGTCCACCGTCACCAGCAACTGGCGGCGCGGGCGCATCGTGATCTCGCAAGCGGTGACCGTGGCCTCGATCTGCACCATGTCGCCCTCGCGGGCATCGGCCAGTTTCACGATCCGGGTTTCGTCCTCGTAGCGCAGCGGCAAATGCAACGCCAAATCGATGTCACGCACCAAACCCAGCTTGCGCAGCGCTTTTTGCGGGGCGGACTGGGTTTTGGCGGGGGACGAGGGGCTCTCGGACATGCGCCGATTGTGCCCCGAGGCCAAAGCCTCAGGCGGGCTTTTTGGCGATGGCCGCAATCGACAGCGCGGTGACCACCTCGCGAACCGTCTTGCGGTCGGGCACGGTCAAGGCCAAGTAGCGGTGCAGCATTTCGCGGTCGGCCATGTCCAGGCGTTCAAAGTTGGCATCGGGCTCTGATGTTCTGCCGCTGGCATTTGCACCACCGAAGCGCAACTCATCTGGACTGACCAGAAGCCAATCAGCCAATACGCGGAGTTTGTCTTGCGTTGGGATGGCTTTGCCCAACAGCCAGTTGCGTGCCGTGTGCGGCGTGATGCTGCGCCCCCAATAGCGCAGGTTGAACTCGTTGGCCACCACGGTAGGCGAAGCACGCACACCACTGCCCTCCAGCGCCTGCTTGAGCCGCTGGGCAAATGCTTCTGTTTCGGTTGCGGTCGCCATCCAAGGAAAGTAGCTGGCGCCTCGAACCTAAAATTAAATGTTTATAACTATTTCTGTTAAAGTAAATTACATTTTCAACGCAACTGAATACCTGTTCGGGATCAATCATTCAAGGAGCCCCAGTGAAATCCATCAAATCACTTTTCGCGATAAGCGCACTCATGACATTGGCCGCCTGCGGTGGCGGTGGCAGTTCTACAGCACCTAGCACGACAACGACTTACCCCTTGCGCAGTGGTTATCAAAGTTTGATCAGCCAAAGCGAAGTCAACAGCTTTTCAATCAGTGGAACCTGTACAGGCACAGCAACCGAAACACGCAGTGCTGCCGTCCCTGCAACATTCGAAGGAACCACTGGCGTCTCAACAACGACGACGCTAACTGGCAGCTACAGCAATTGCACGCCTGCATCCTTTGCCAGCACGGGCATCAGTTACTACGACACCAACTACAAACCCTTGGGTAGCGCGACGCCTGGTTCAGACTATGCGGTGTATTCGGTCACCGACTTGCCCATCAGTGTCAAAGTTGGGGATACAGCCCAGTTCGGCACCGCCGATGTTTATTCATCCAGCACCAAACAGGTCAAAACCGGCACCCGAACACTGAGCTACGCCGTTGAGACAGACAGTGGCAATACCGCGATCATCAACGTGATTACGAAAGCGTACAACACGTCCAATCAACTGCTCATCACACAGCAGAGTCGGTCTCGCATCAATGCCAGCGGACAGTTCACTGCCGTTTCAAAAGACATTCAATACAGCACAACCAACACTTCACACATGCTGTGGACTAAAAACTGACAGCCTGCGAACCTTCATAGGTAAAGTCAACTCAAAACGGCGTGAGACAATCACGCCGTTTTTAATTCGCACGGGCCTGTCCAGCCCTGAACCATGTCTGCATCTGCCCCCCGCGCTTTCACGCTCAGCGATTTCGACTTTGAGCTGCCCCCCGAACTGATTGCCCAGCACCCGGCTGCCCAGCGCAGCGGTTCGCGCTTGCTGGACGGCTCATCGCCCACAGTGGTGGACCGCATCTTTCACGAACTGCCTGGCCTACTCGATGCGGGTGACCTGCTGGTCTTCAACGACACCAAGGTGGTCAAGGCCCGCATCTTTGGCGAGAAGGCCACGGGTGGCAAGCTGGAGTTGCTGATCGAGCGCGTGCTGCCTGGCCACCAAGTGGTCGCGCACATGAAGGTGAGCAAGAAGCCTTTGGTGGGCGGCAAGATGTTCATGATGGGCGGCGCGCAGAACGGTGGTTTTGATGCCACCCTGCTGGGCCGCTGGCCCGATGAAAACGGCCAACTGTTTCACCTGCAACTGAGCGACGAGCCGCATGCGCTGATGGAAAAGCACGGCCATGTGCCTTTGCCCCCGTACATTGCGCACACCGACACAGCAGAAGACGCGCAGCGCTACCAGACCGTGTTTGCGCGTGCGCCCGGCGCGGTGGCGGCCCCCACGGCCGCCCTGCATTTTGACGAGGCCCTGCTGGCCCAGCTGGAGGCCCGTGGCGTGCAACGCGCCAGCGTCACGCTGCATGTGGGCGCAGGCACATTCCAGCCTGTCAAGACCGAGAACATTGCCGAACACACCATGCACCGCGAGTGGTACGAGGTGCCCGAAGCCACACAGCAAGCCATTGCCGAATGCAAGGCGCGGGGCGGCAAGGTGGTGGCGGTGGGCACGACCACGGTGCGCACGCTGGAGTCTTGGGCCAAATTTGGTCAAGCCAGCGGGGACACACAGATCTTCATCACGCCGGGGTTTGATTTCAAAGTGGTGGACCGCCTGGTCACCAACTTCCACCTGCCCAAGAGCACGCTGATGATGCTGGTGAGCGCTTTTGCGGGCTACGAGCACATCATGGGCTTGTATCGCCACGCGATTGCGAACCAGTACCGCTTCTTCAGTTATGGCGATGCGATGCTGCTGACGCGCGTAAAAAACTGACAACGAGAAGAGACTTATTTTTCAGCCGACGAAGTTTTGGCGGAATTGAAAGTCAAGCTGGACAAAGCCTAAGGCCTTCCAAAGTCGTCAGACCGTTGAGGCAGGCAACTGAATCAGGCTCTGTGCAGGGATGCCCAATTGCAGATGCAATTTACGGATCATGCCAATGGTCAATCCGCGTTTGTGGTTCAGCACCTCATAAACACGGTTGCTTTTCCCGATCATGGGCTCCAAATCCTTGGGCTTGAGCCCTTGCTGCTCCATGCGGAACTTGATGGCCTCAACGGGATCGGGCAAGTCCATTGGAAAATGCTGCACTTCATAAGCTTGGACGAGCGTGACCAGCACGTCCAGACGATCTCCTTTGGGTGTGCCGATGGCTGGGTCAGCCTCCATCAATTTGGAAATTTCTTGCAGCGCTTGCGCGTGATCTTCTGGTGTACGAATGGGTTTGATTTTCATGCCATGCTCCGTCAGTTCAT
>CANBTZ010000219.1 GCA_947372495.1 Comamonadaceae bacterium
GGTTGCGCCAGTCTTCCAGGGCCTTGGGGGCGGTGGTGTAGTGGCCGTGCACATCGATGATCAAGGGCTGGGTTTGGCTCATGGGAGTTCCTGTGTGGGCTTGATGACTTTCAGTGATTGTGCCGACACGGGTGGGCACAACCCAGCCCTAGGGTCAACTAGCTGATAGAACAAAATCACATAACGAAGATGCAGTTATGACAAAATAAAGCCAACGGAGCCACATCGCCATGGACCTCAAACAACTCGAATACTTTGTGCGCGTGGCCGAACTGGGCAGCTTCACCCGAGCCGCCCAAATGCTGGGCATTGCACAACCGGCACTCAGCCGCCAAGTGCGCCTGCTCGAGGTTGAGTTGCGGCAAAACCTGCTTGTGCGCAATGGGCGGGGCGCCACCCCGACGGAGGCCGGCCAATTGCTGCTCGAGCACGGCCGCGGCATCCTGCACCAGGTGGAGCGCGCCCGCGAAGAACTGGGACGGGTGCGCTCCGGACTCTCTGGCCGAGTGGCCTTGGGCTTACCGCCCAGCGTGGCCAGGGTGCTCACTGTCCCGCTGACCCGGGCATTCAGGCTGCAGATGCCCGAAGCCCAGCTGTCCATCAGCGAAGGCCTGTCGAGCGCCATGCAGGAAAACTTGCAAAACGGGCGACTGGACATTGCCGTGCTTTACAACCCCAGTCCCATGCCTGGCCTGGAGAACCACCCCCTGCTTGAAGAAGAGTTGCTGTTGGTGCACGCGCGCCCGCCTGGCCTGCAGGAGGACCCACCTCCGCCTGCAATCACATTGAAAGAGGTGTCGACCTTGCCACTCGTGATTCCGAGCCGACCCAATGCCATCCGCATGCATGTCGAATCCGAAATGGCCGCCATCGGTTGCCGTGCGCACATCGCCTTGGAAATCGACGGTGTCAGCGCCATTCTTGACCTGGTGGCCGACGGCGCAGGCCATGCCATCCTTCCGCGCAACGCCGTGATGCGCTCGGTGCGTCCATCGGCTTACAGCGTTCGCCCTGTGAGCGATCCGCCGCTGCGCATTGCGCTCACCACGGCCATCAGCTCCTTGCGCCCCAGCACCATGACGCAAAAAGCCACTTTGGCATTGCTCCAACACACCGCTCTGGAATGGCTGGGGCACCCCGCTTGAATCAGGGTTGACACCTTTTTTGCGCTGACCCATGATCGGTGCCGGTGCGGAACCACATCAACCAGAGGGCTCAAGCCCCAGATCCCGCCAACCCAGGGAGGGGACCATGAAAGGCCTGTTCAACAGCACGGTGTGCTTGACGCTGGTGGCCGCTTTGGCCGCCTGCGGCGGATCGTCCAGCTCGGACAGTAACGCAAGTACCCGATGCGGTGCCGCCAGTGGCAACACCGTGCTGGCAGGCACCGTCACCGCGGTACACGACGGCGACACCCTCACCCTGATGACAGACACGACCACCGAGCACATCAGGCTGCAAGGCATTGACGCTCCCGAGTTGGCGCAGCCCTTTGGTGACAACGCCAGAGTGGCGCTGTCTCAGCAAACCCTGCGCCAAAGCGTGCGCGTGGCCTACACGCAGCGCGACCGCTACGACCGCATTTTGGGTCAGGTGTTCACCAGCAACTGTGTGGATGTGAACCAGCAACTGCTGAACTTGGGCATGGCCTGGTTTTACAAGGCCTACGCCTGCGACTTGGAAAAACCCAGGCGTACGCGCTACGAAGCCGCCCACGCGCAAGCCTTGGCCCAAGGCTTGGGTCTGTGGAGTCAACACCTGCCTCTGGCACCTTGGATTTTTCGCAATGGCGAAGACCCGCCCTCGCCCAGCTGCGCTGACTGAGTCAGATGGGGTAATGCCTCAATGCCAAGAGCAAAGCACTGAGTGAGAAAAAAGACCCTACTGTCGTCACCAGCAGAGCGGCAGCGCTGACCGCGGCATGACCATGGCGCTGGTTCAAGATGGTGTAGATGCCCAACATGGGCAAGGCGCCGCTGATCAGTGCCGCCGATCTCAAGGCGGGATCGGCCACGGGAAAAACCCACAGCAGCATGGCCGCCATGGCCAGCGGGTGCAAGAACAGCTTGCCCAAGGCAATTTGAGTCACCGTGACCTGCAGCCCGTCCACCTTGAGGCCCACCAAAGAGCCGCCGATGACAAACAAGGACAAGGCTCCGCTGGCTGCGGCAAACAGGTTGATTGTTCGTCCCAAGGGCGCGGGCATGTGCAAACCCGACAACGACCAAGCAAAGCCACCCACGATGCCCCAGATCATGGGGTTCTTGAGCAGGCTTTTGAAGGTCTGAACCATCACATGCCGCCACTGGACGGCTTTGTCTGCATCGCTGTCTGCAACTGCCATCAACAGTGGCAACAGCACGAGGTTTTCGACCACCATGTTGAGCGCCAGCGCCACACCCGCCACCGGCCCCAAAGTCAGCAACATGATGGGGTAACCCACAAAGCCACTGTTGGGGCAAGCCATGCCCATGGCCATCATGCTGCTGTAGCTCAGGCTGTGGCCTTGCACCTTGCGCGCCCACCACAAGCCCAACCCAATCACTGCCAGTGAACCCACAGCGTAGGCTCCCAAATATTGAAGGTTGAAAATTTCACCGACACTGCGCTGAGACAAGGCATTGAACAGCAAAGCAGGCAGCGCAATCTGGACCGCAAATTTGCCAAATACCGGCATGTCGGCGCTGCTGAACAGGCCGCACCGTGTGGCGATGTAGCCCAAGGCAATGGCCAAATAAATGGGCCCGGTGATGCCCAAAATTTCAATTGCGGAATCCATACATCCTCTGTTCACTGCTTGGGAATGCCCGCCCTTTGGATGACGTCACCCCAGCGGCTGATTTCTGCATCGAGCAAACGACCCAATTGCTCAGGGCTGCTGTGCTTCGCATGGACACTCCATTCAGCCAGGCGTTTTTTGACTTCGGCCTGGTTCAAAACTTTTTGCACTTCCAGGTTCAATCGGGCCACCACGGCAACAGGCGTTTTGACCGGGACTGCCAACGCATTCCATGAAGACACTTGGAAGTTGCTCAAACCAGGCTGGCTGCTGACCAAAACGGTTCCAAGCAAATCAGCATGCAAGGTGTCCCCCATCACGGCAAGCGCCCGCACGGCCTTGGCTTGAATTTGTGTTTTGACGGGCCCCAAAATTTCGACCGCCGCATCCACCTGGCCACCGCGCAAGGCATTGATCACGGCAGGCGTGCCGTTGTAAGGAACCACCTGAGCGTCCAGCTGTGCTTGTGAACGAAACAATTCTGCAGCCAGATTTTGCGTGCTACCGATGTTGATCGTGCCCAGATTCAACTTGCCTGGGTGCGCTCTCGCCCAGGCCAAAAGGTCTGCCAAGGTTTTGTGAGGGGAGGCCTCAGGCACCAGAATGGCCATGTCAAACTGCCCGATCAAAGACACTGGCGCGAAATCCTTGCGTGGGTCAAATGGCAGGCTTTTGAACAGCCCAGCACTGACCGCCGTACCGTTGGACATCAGCAGCAAAGTGTGCCCATCGGGATCGGCCTTGGCCACAGTTTCTGCCGCCACAATGCCCCCTGCGCCAGGCTTGTTCTCAATGACCACCGCCTGCCCAAGACCCTCGCTCAACTTTTGAGCCACGACTCGCGCGGTCAGGTCTGCCACCCCCCCAGCACCAAAGGGCACCACAATGCGCAAAGGCTTGGAAGGAAATGCGGTTTGTGCCATCACTTGGCCATGCAGCGTGCACGCTGCCGCCATCAAGATGCAACACCACAACCGCAAGAGCTTCATGGCAAGGCCTTCAAATGTCCAAAACCAATCGGGCTGTTTGGCTGCGTGAGCAACACACCATCACGCAGTCACCTTTTTCCTGCTCCTCAGGGGTGAGGTACATGTCCCAGTGGTCAGGACGGCCGGCCACCACAGGGGTCAGGCAAGTGCCGCAAATGCCTTCAGAACATGAAAAGAGCACGTCATGCCCCGCGTCTTGCAGCACCTTGAGGATGGACTGGTCTTTGGGCACATGCAAAATCTGCCCACTTTTTTGCAACTGAACTTCAAAGCTGCCCTCTTCAGAGATCGGGCATTGGGTCAAATCGGGCGTTGTCATGCATTCACTCCGGTGTGGGTTTCTTCAGCCAGCAAGCGGTCGATGATGCGGCGGGACTGCACACCGCCTGAATCGATGTTGAGCATGAGCAACTTGCGCTCTGGCCACTTGCTGATGTTGGCTTGCTGCAACTGCAGCATCTCCATGTCTTCGTTGAAAATGCCACCCTGACCTGCTCGGATCTTGTCGGTGAGCGCTGCATCGTCAGGTTTGAACTGGCGTGCCATGCCCCAGTGGTACCAATGTGAGGTTTCGGTCTCGGGTGTGATGAAGTCCACCACCACGCTGTAGGCTTTGTCTTCAGGTGCCGCATCAAAGCCGCCCTTTCCTACCAAAGCCACTCCCACATCGATCATGATGTGGGTGGGTGGCGTGAAGCGGCAGATCTGCCAACGGTCCACCTTGGCCTGAGGGTCCAGTCCATTGGCGCCCATGGCCATTTGCCAAAACGGCGGGGCTTGAATGTCCGTCATGTGACGCTGCAAAACAACTTTGTCGCCCTCCACCGTGGTGGTGCATGGCGTCTCGTCGATTTCGGGCTGACCAATGCTGTTGGCGTGCACATAGGTCTCGTGCGTCA
>CANBTZ010000220.1 GCA_947372495.1 Comamonadaceae bacterium
CCCGCCATGCCCCACATTCCCGCCTCTGAGGCGCTTTCTCACTTGCGCGTGATCGACCTGACCCAGGTGCGCGCTGGCCCCACTTGCTGCCGCCAACTGGCCGACTGGGGCGCCGATGTGGTGCAGGTGCAAATGCCCGAGCACATGCGTGGCGACGACACGCTGGGTGGGCAAGAGGGTTCGGACTACCAGTACACCCACCGCAACAAGCGCTCGATCACGCTCAACCTCAAAGAGCCCGAGGGCATTGCGATGCTCAAGCAGCTGATCGCCAAGGCCGATGTGGTGGTTGAGAACTTTCGCCCGGACGTGAAGTTCCGCCTGGGCATCGACTACGACAGCCTCAAGAGCGACAACCCGGGGCTGATCTACGCCAGCATTTCAGGCTTTGGGCAAACCGGCCCGCTGGCCCAGCGCCCGGGCTTTGACCAAATTGCCCAAGGCATGGGTGGCCTGATGTCGGTCACAGGCCAGCAGGGCGAAGGCCCGATGCGCGTGGGGATCCCGATTGCCGATTTATGCGCAGGCATTTTTGCGGCGCAGGGCATTTTGGTGGCGGTGATCGAGCGGCAAAAATCTGGCCAAGGCCAGTGGCTGCACACCTCGCTGCTCGAATCGATGGTTTACATGATGGACTTCCAGACCTCGCGCTGGTTGATCGACGGCGAAGTGGCCACGCAGGCGGGCAACTTTCACCCGACCAGCATCCCCACGGGTGTGTACAAAGCGCGCGACGGCTACATGAACATCGCTGTCTTTGGCTCCAAAATTTGGGAGCGGTTTTGCGAGATTTTGGGCGCGCCGCAATGGGTCACCGACGAACGCTACAAAGACAAGCCCCGCCGCTCGGTCAACCGCGATGCGCTCAACGCCGAGATCAACGAACGCCTGGCCGCACAAGACTGCGCTTACTGGATCCAACGCCTGAACGACGGCGGCGTGGCCTGCGGTTTGATCAACAGCATGGACGCGGTGTTTGAAGAACCGCAAGTGCAGCACCTGAAGATGGTCAAAGACGTGGTCTCGCCCCACCAAGGGCCGCAGCGGCTGGTGGGTCAGCCCGTGCAGCTCGAGCGCACGCCCAGCACCATCGCCCGCACCACACCACGGCGCGGCGAGCACAGCGAAGAAATCTTGGGCGAGCTGGGCGTGAGCGCCGCAGACCTGGCCCGCCTCAAATCCACCGGAGTCTATTGATGAGCGACATCACCTACACCTCACCCACCGAACGGGTGAACACCTGGCTGGACGGCAGCACGCTGTTCATTGAGTTCAACAACCCCGCACGCCACAACGCCCTGAGCGTGGACATGTGGGAGGCCGTGCCCGTGCTGCTGGCCATGGCCGAGCAGGACAGCCGTGTGCGCCTGGTGGTGTTCAAGGGCGCGGGCGAAAAAGCTTTCGTCTCGGGCGCCGACATCTCGCAGTTTGAAGACATGCGCGCGGCCAAAGAAGCGGTGACCCGCTACGAAGCCATGGCCGAAGCCGCGCTCATGGGCATCTACAACTTCTCCAAACCCACGCTGGCTTGCATCAAGGGTTATTGCATCGGTGGCGGCATCAACGTGGCCATCAGCTGCGACATGCGCATTGCCGCGAGCGACGCGGTGTTCTCGGTGCCTGCAGGTCGCTTGGGTCTGGGATACCGATACTCGGCCATGAAGAACCTGGTCGACCTGATCGGTCCCGGTGCGGCCAAAGATTTGTTTTTCACGGCGCGCCGCATCGACGCGGCAGAGGCGCACCGCCTGGGCCTGGTCTCGCGCATCGCACCTGTGGAAGGCTTGGCCGAACTGCTGGCCGAGTACACCCGCGCACTCGATGAAAACGCGCCGCTGACCCTCCAGGCGGCCAAGTTCATCACGCGTGAAATCCTCAAGGCCTCACCCGAGGCCGATTTGGCGCATTGCCAGCAACTCATTCGCGGCTGCTTTGACAGCGCCGACTACGCCGAAGGCCGCAAGGCTTTCATGGAAAAACGCAAACCTGCTTTCAAAGGCGTCTGAACGTTCAGACACGCCACGGAGAACACACATGAAGTCTTATTGGATGATCTCGGACGACAGCGGCTCACGCTTGGAGCTGCGCGATGTCGACACCCCCCAGCCCGGCGCAGGCCAGGTGCTGGTCAAAATGCACGCAGCCTCGCTCAACCGGGGTGAGTTCATCCACGGCCACGGCTTGCACGCCGCAGGCAGCGCCAAAGCCGCAGGCATGGAAGGCGCAGGCGAAATCGTGCAGCTGGGCGAGGGCGTCACAGGCTGGAAAGCGGGCGACCGCGTGATGGGCCGCTGCCCCGGCGCGTTCTCGCAATACGCCTTGATGGATGTGCGCGAGACGATGCCTGTGCCCGCCAACCTCTCACTCGAAGAAGCCGCCTCGATCCCGCTGACCTTTTTGGTGACACACGATCTGCTGGTGCTGCAAGGCCAGCTGCAAGCGGGCCAGTGGCTGCTGGTCAACGGCGTGTCGTCGGGCGTGGGCGTGGCCTCTTTGCAGATGGCCAAGGTGCTGGGCGCCAAGGTCATCGGCACATCGGGCTCGCAGGCCAAACTCGACCAGCTCCAAGCCCTGGGGCTGGATGTGGGCATCTGCACCCGCGCACCGGACTTTCATGACGCGGTGATGCAAGCCACGGAAGGCAAGGGTGCCAACCTGGCCGTCAACACGGTGGGCGGCACGGTGTTTGCCGAGAGCCTGCGCAGCCTGGCGTTTCAAGGTCGCATGGGCATCGTGGGTTATGTGGACGGCACGCTCACAGCGCCGATTGACCTCGAAGCCCTGCATGCCAAACGCCTGACGGTTTTTGGCGTGTCCAACAAGCTGCGCACGCCCGCCCAGCGGGCCGACGGCATCGCCAAATTTGCGGCGCAAATCCTGCCCGCGTTTGCCGATGGCCGCATCCAGCCGATGATTGACCGGGCCTTCGACTTTGACGCCATGCCTCAGGCCAAGGCGCACATGGAGAGCAACCAGCACACGGGCAAGATCGTGCTGAGCATCAGCTGACCCGACCACGGTGCGCAGGAGACAAACGATGAACAAAAGAAAAACACTCGCCGCCTTGGCTTTGGCCTTGGTGGGCGCAGGCACACACGCGCAGTCCGGAGCGCCCTACCCGAACAAACCCGTCAAGCTGTTGGTGGGCTTTGCGCCCGGCGGCGCTGCCGACCATGTGGCGCGCTCGATGAGCGACGCCTTTGGGCGCGCCCTGGGCACCAGCGTGGTGGTCGAAAACCGTGCCGGGGCGGGTTCGAGCATCGCCGCAGAAATCGCGGCCAAGGCCTCAGCCGACGGCTACACGGTGCTGATCGCCAGCCCCAGCAGCATCTCGGTGAACCCGGCGCTCAACCCCAAGCTGGGTTACAGCCCCAAGGACCTGGCCCCGGTGACCAAAATCACCACCTCGCCTTTGGTGATCGCGGTCAATCCCAACATCGGCATCAACACGCTGCAAGACCTGATGGCCCGCGCCAAAAAGGAGCCCGGACGCATCAACTACGCCACCTCGGGCAATGGCTCGGCACCGCACCTGGGCGGCGCACTCTTCACGCAGCTGGCCAATGTGGACATCACACACATCCCGTTTCGCGGGGGTGGCCCAGCCATCCAGTCGCTGATCGCGGGCGACACGCAAGTGACCTTTGGCACACCGCCTTCGGTGCTGCCAATGATCCAGGCCGGACGCCTCAAAGGCCTGGCAGTCAGCACGCGTGAGCGCACAGCGCTGGTGCCCGGCGTGCCGGGCATGCGCGAGGCAGGTCTGCCCGAGTACAGCATTGAATTTTGGTACGGCATCTTTGTGCCTGCGGCCACACCTGCCCCGGTGGTGAAGCGGATTTTTGAGGCCGCACAATCGGCCATGGAACAGGCCAACGTGAAAGCCACCTTGGGCCGAGAGGGCACCGATGTGGAATTGTCCAAGTCGCCTGAGCAGTTCGCGGCCTTTTTGCAGGAAGATGCCAAGTTCTGGGTCAAACTGGTCAAGAGCGCGGGTGTGAAACTCGACTGACAAGGAGTGTGCGAGATGGTGAAAGACGGTGTTTTGCAAATTGAATCGATGAAGGACCGCTGCACAGCCGCCGAATGGCAAGCGCGCGTGGACCTGGCCGCCTGCTATCGGCTGGTGGACCTGTATGGCCTGTCGGACATGATGGCCAACCATGTGTCGAGCCATGTCCCGGGCGAACCTGGGGCGTTTTTGATCAATGCCTACGGCATGATGTACGAAGAGATCACAGCGTCGAGCCTGATCAAGATCGACACCCACGGCAACATCCTGTCCAAGCCCGACTTTGGCGAGCTGAACTACGGCATCAACAAGGCAGGCTACGTGATCCACAGCGCGGTGCACAACGCACGCCCCGAAATCGCCTGCGTCATCCACACCCACAGCTGGGCGTCGATGGCGGTGTCGGCGCTCGAATGTGGCCTGCTGCCGATCACGCAAACCGCGATGCGCTTTCTCAAGATCGGTTACCACGACTACCAAGGCGTGGTGCTGAACGAAGAAGAACAAGCCTCGCTGCTCAAAGACCTGGGCCCGAGCGAAGCCCTGATGCTGCGCAACCACGGCGCGCTGGTGGTGGGCCGCTCGGTGGGCGAGGCCTTCAACTGGATGCACCGACTGGAGCTGTCTTGCCAGACGCAGCTGGCCGCCATGGC
>CANBTZ010000221.1 GCA_947372495.1 Comamonadaceae bacterium
TGCGCCGATTTGCTCCAGCTTGCGGGCGCAGGAATCTCAGATTCCAAAATGCAGCTAAAGAGGTAGAGCCCAACCCGGTATCGCTTCTTCAGCGTTATCGGGTTTTTTCATTTTCGCCATGAGTTTGATCGCCACGCCACAGTCGATGACTTTTGAAGCCACTTTGCCTTTGCAAAGCGGCGCGTCCATCCGTGGTTATTCGCTCAGTTACGAAACCTACGGCACGCTCAACGCCGACAAAACCAACGCGGTCCTGATCTGCCACGCGCTCAACGCCTCGCACCATGTGGCGGGCGTTTACGCCGACCAACCCGACAACGTGGGCTGGTGGGACAACATGATTGGCCCCGGCAAGCCGCTGGACACCGACCGGTTTTTTGTCATCGGCGTGAACAACCTGGGCTCGTGCTTTGGCTCGACCGGACCGATGCATTTGAACCCCGACACCGGACGCGTTTACGGCGCGGATTTTCCGGTGGTCACCGTGGAAGACTGGGTCAACGCCCAAGCCCGCTTGCTGGATGCACTGGGCATCGAACAACTGGCCGCCGTGATGGGCGGCAGCTTGGGCGGCATGCAGGCGCTGTCTTGGACGCTGCAGTACCCCGAGCGCATGAAACACGCAGTGGTGGTGGCCAGCGCCCCCAACCTGAACGCCGAAAACATCGCCTTCAACGAGGTGGCGCGCCGCGCCATCGTGACCGACCCGGACTTTCACAACGGCCACTTTTACGCGCACGGCGTGGTGCCCAAGCGCGGCCTGCGCATCGCCCGCATGATTGGCCACATCACCTACCTGAGCGACGACGTGATGAACGAGAAGTTCGGCCGCGAATTGCGCAGTGCAGTGAACAGCGCGACCGGCTACAAATACTCCACACAAGACGTGGAATTCCAGATCGAGAGCTACCTGCGCTACCAAGGCGACAAGTTCAGCGAGTACTTCGACGCCAACACCTATTTGCTGATCACCCGGGCGCTCGACTACTTCGACCCGGCACAAGCCTTTGGCGGCGACCTGTCCAAAGCGTTGGAGCGTGCGGTCTGCAAATTTTTGCTGGTCAGCTTCACCACCGACTGGCGTTTTTCACCTGCGCGCAGCCGCGAAATGGTCAAAGGCCTGATCGACAACCGCCGCGATGTGAGTTACGCCGAGATCGACGCGCCCCACGGACACGACGCCTTCTTGCTCGACGATGCACGCTACATGAACCTCGTGCGTGCCTACTTTGAACAAATCGCCCAAACCCTGACGCAAACCAGCGGAGGTGCGGCATGAGCGACCCCTTGATCATGCAAGCCATTGCCCGTTTGGTGCCGCAAGGCGCACGCGTGCTGGACTTGGGCTGCGGTGATGGTGCCCTGCTGGCCCACCTGCAAGAGCACAAGGGCTGCACGGGCTACGGCGTGGAGCTGGACGATGCCAACGTATTGGCTTGCGCCAAACGCGGCGTGAACGTGCTGCAACTCAACCTCGACCAAGGCCTGAAGGTTTTTGCCGACCAGTCTTTTGATGTGGTGCTGCAGATCGACACGCTGCAACACCTGCGCAACGCCGAGGTCATGCTGCGCGAAACTGCCCGCGTGGGCCAAATCGGCATCGTTGCCTTCCCCAACTTCGGCCATTGGTTCAACCGCCTGAGCGTGTTGCGTGGGCGCATGCCCGTGACCAAGCGCCTGCCCTACCAGTGGTACGACACGCCCAACATCCGCGTGGGCACTTATGCCGACTTTGCCGATCTGGCCCTCAAAAACGATTTGCGCGTGCTCGATGCGTTTGGCCTGCAACACGGCCAGGAAGTGCGCGTCTTGCCCAACCTGATGGCAGGCACGGCGGTCTTCAAGCTGCAGCGCAATTGACTGCGTGGCGGGCGCCTGCTTGCAGCCCGCCGCGACAAGTCAGCTGCTGCATCACTCCGGGTGCATCCAGGCCGCGTGCTTGGGCGCGCGCTTGGTTTGGCTCCACTCTTCGAGCATCTCCCACTTGCAAGCGTCGAGCTTTTGGTACATCTCGGGCGTGCCGATGTTGACGGCCAACTCCAGGCGGTGACCGTTGGGGTCAAAGAAATAAATGCTTTTGAAGATCGTGTGGTTGGTCGGACCCACCACATCGATGCCTGCCTGAAGCAGCCGCTGCTTGGCCTCTTCGAGCGTTTGGAGGCTGTCCACTTCGAACGCGATGTGCTGCACCCAGGCTGGGGTGTTCTCGTCGCGGCCCATGGCAGGCGAATTGGGCAACTCAAAGAAGGCCAGCACATTGCCCTGGCCCGCGTCGAGGAAGACATGCATGTAGGGGTCGGGCGCTTTGGTCGAGGGCACGAGGTCTTCGGCGATCGCCAGCACGAAGTCCATGTTCAGGTGTTTGGCGTACCACTCCACGGTTTGCTTGGCGTCTTTGCAGCGGTAGGCGACGTGGTGGATCTTGCTCAGTTTCATGATGGATGCTCCAAAAGATTCAGGCGGCGGCCTTGGCCGCTTGCAGCGCCTCGCGCAGCACGCGCAAGTCGCCAATGTGGTTGGCCAACAGCAAGATCAAACGGGCGTTGAGCGCCTCGCTTTGTTCGTCACTCAGGCCGTTGTGCGTGTCGATCAGGGCTTCGTAAAAATCGTCGCCGGGCGAGAAGTCGCGAAAGAATCGGCGGCCGGGTTCGTGGAAGTTCGGATCGGTCTTGAGCAATGGGGTGTTCATCGCAGGCTCCCTGTTCAGGCTTGGCAAGTGGCGCGGGCCACGGCTTGCTGGATCTTGGCCGCGTCCAGCTGACGCCAACGGGCGGCCACATGCTGATCGGGCCGCAGCAGGTAAGTGGTGCCGCTTTGGCCGTCGTAGCGCTTGGCCATCAGGCCTTGCGCATCGACGATGACTTTCACGCCCGGCACACCGAGCGGGCGCGACGCAACGATCAGCGGCGTGACCGGCAACTGGCCCATCTGCAGGGCCTGCAGCTGGGCCAACATGTCGGCAGAGGGCGCGGCATCGGCAAACAGCAGCGCCGCAAAACCTTGACCCACTTGGTCGAGCAGCCAAGCGTCTTGCCCGTTCACTTGCACAGGTGCGTCGTCCATCGGCGCGCCGGGCACCATGTTGCCCCCAAAGGCGTCAGCGTCGGCCGTGTTGAGCATCGACGAGGTCAGGAAGGACGGCATCGACAGGCGACCCGAGTTCACCAGCTTGCGCGCAAAGGGGTGGTGCTTGGCCAGCGCCAGCACCTGGTTGCGGAAGGTTTTGCTGGTGCGGCTCTTGGGTGTGATGAAGTCGGTCGAGCGCGTCGAGTTCATGATGTTCTCGTCGGCCGCGAATTGACGGTCGTGCGCGTAGGTGTCGAGCAGTTTGTCAGGCGCCTGGCCCTTCATGACCAGCGCCAGCTTCCACATCAGATCGTCGGCATCCTGAAAGCCCGAGTTGGCGCCGCGTGCGCCAAAGGGCGAGACCTGGTGCGCCGCGTCGCCCACAAACAGCACGCGGCCGTGGCGAAAATCGGTCATACGGCGGCACTGGAAGGTGTAGATGCTCACCCACTCCAGCTCAAAAGGCCTGTCGTCGCCCAGCATGGCCTGCAGGCGCGGGATGACTTTTTCGGGCTTCTTTTCTTCTTCGGGGTCGGCATCCCAGCCGAGCTGAAAATCGATGCGCCAGACGTTGTTGCTCTGCTTGTGCAGCAGCACGCTCTGGTTGGGATGAAAAGGCGGGTCGAACCAGAACCAGCGCTCGGCCGGGTAGTCGGCCTTCATGATCACATCGGCGATCAAAAAGCGGTCCTGGAACACGCGGCCTTCGATGTCCAGCCCCAGGTGACGGCGGATCGGGCTGCGTGCGCCGTCGGCCACCACCAGCCAGTCGGCTTCGATGTCGAAGTTGCCGTCAGGCGTTTCGACCGTCAGCGTGGCTTGGTCTTCGTGGCGCGTGACGGCGGTCACTTTGTGTTGCCATCGGATGTCGGCGCCCAGCTCCAAAGCGCGGGCGATCAGCATTTCTTCGATGTGGTACTGCTGCAGGTTGATCATGCCCGGCTGCTTGTGGCCCGCATCGGGCACCAGGTTGAATTGGTAGACCTCGTCCTCTTCGAGGAAGGTGCGGCCAATGTTCCAGCTCACGCCCAGCGCGCAGGCTGGCTCGGCAATGCCCAGGCGGTCCAGGATTTCGAGCGAGCGTTTGGCGTAGCAGACCGCCCGCGAGCCGACCGACACCGTCTTGTCGTCGTCGAGCACCAAGACGTCGAGCCCCTGCAAGCGGGCATCGACCGCTGCAGCCAGGCCCACAGGCCCTGCACCAATGACGATGAGCGGCTTGCGCAGCGGCGGAGTGACCTTCAGGTCGGTCGGCGCCTTGTATGGATAAATCGGGTTGACGTAAGCCCCCATGGGGTGCCTCCTGTTTTTCAAAAACGCAGCGGCCTGACCCCGGGCCATCCGCCAGTCCGTAATTTACTATAGATAAATCAATTCACCTATCCGTAATTTTAAGCGCCGCAGCGGGTGTTGAAATCCCGCAACGCAGCCGCCGTGCACAGAAGTGCCGTGCCGGGTATGCTTGGCTTGTTTTTTGTATGACAACTGCATGAGCCAAAACTTCACCCCCGTGTCCTCCGGC
>CANBTZ010000222.1 GCA_947372495.1 Comamonadaceae bacterium
TCGAGAAATCGTCCGACCCGATCACGTCGCCCCTCATGCAGGGGCGTGGATTGAAACGGCGCGGATCTGTTCGGCGTCGAGCCGTTTGCAGTCGCCCCTCATGCAGGGGCGTGGATTGAAACTCATCGATAGACATCACGCGTTGAGCGAACTGGGTCGCCCCTCATGCAGGGGCGTGGATTGAAACTTCATAACCTACATACCACGGAATATGACCTAAAGTCGCCCCTCATGCAGGGGCGTGGATTGAAACAGGCCCAGCACGCTAAACGTGTCAGCCGTCAGTTGGTCGCCCCTCATGCAGGGGCGTGGATTGAAACAGCACCAAGGCCTTTGCCTGGGTGCAGGCCCTGGGTCGCCCCTCATGCAGGGGCGTGGATTGAAACGGATCGCTACCGACACCCACGCCACAAACACCCCGTCGCCCCTCATGCAGGGGCGTGGATTGAAACTTTACATTCAAGGGAATCTGTCTTGGGATTCTGTCGCCCCTCATGCAGGGGCGTGGATTGAAACACCGTGCCGTATGGCGGCCTGGTGCTGGTGACCGGTCGCCCCTCATGCAGGGGCGTGGATTGAAACCAGGACACGGGATCAGCGATGCCATAGGGGCCAGGTCGCTCCTCATGCAGGGGCGTGGATTGAAACTTGAATGTGTTTGAAGTTGTCAAGTTCTTCTTGGCGCAACGTTCAGATTAAAAAAAAAAGGCCCGCAGGCCTTTGTCTAAATTTTGGATTTCAAAATTTTTGCGAGATTCCGTTACCACTGCGGGTTTGCAGACCTGCATTGCTGCAGGCGGCTGGTTCGTTTACTCACTCGCTCTCGAACCGTCTTTCCAAAGAGTTTAGCAAACGAAGACCAGTTTTTTCCCTGATGCCGTTTGCAAAGATGCTCACGCCTGAGCCGTCTTGATGGACTGCTGCGCCTTGTAAACGATCTTGCGGGCCATGCTCCAGCGGTGCACTTCGCTCGGGCCGTCATAAATCCGGAAGGCCCGCATGTCCATAAAAATCCGCATCACGGGCGTTTCGGCGGTCACGCCTTGGCCGCCCAGAATTTGCACGCAGCGGTCCACCACGCGCCATTCGGCTTCGGAGCAAGCGACTTTGGCTCGGCTCGATTCAAAGCCGCCCTTTTGGCCTTGGTCGAGCAGCCAGGCGGTGTGCCAGATGTGCAGGCGGGCGGTGTGCAGGTCGATGTCGTTGTCGGCCAGCATGAAGCCCACACCTTCGTGTTCGGCCAGGGGTTTGCCAAAGGCTTTGCGGCGGCTGGCGTAATCCACGGCGATGTCGTGCGCGCGGCGAGCCTGGCCCAGCCAGCGCATGCAGTGCGTCAGCCGTGCCGGTGCCAAGCGCACTTGCGCGTAACGAAAGCCCTGGCCCACTTCGCCCAGCACATCGCTGGCGGGGATGCGCACGTTGTCAAAGCACAGCACGCCGTGACCACCGGTGAAGCAGTTGTCCATCGCGTCCATGCTGCGCTCGAGCGTGATGCCCGCTTTGTCCATGTCGGTCAAAAACATGGTGGCCGTGCCGTCTTCCATGCGCGCCATGACGATGGCGTAGTCCGCGCCCTCGGCCCCGGTGATGAACCACTTGCGGCCGTTGATCAGGTAGTCGTCACCCGCTTGCACGGCGGTGGTTGTGAGCATCGACGGATCTGCCCCCGCGCCCGGGTCGGGTTCGGTCATGGCAAAGCACGAGCGCGTCAGGCCCGCCACCTGCGGGCGCAACCAGCGCTCTTTTTGTGCGGGCGTGGCCACCTCTTCCATGAGGTGGATGTTGCCTTCGTCGGGCGCGTGGATGTTCAGAGCTGTGGGCCCCAGGTTGGAGTAACCGGCTTCTTCAAACACCACCGACTTGGCGATGTGGTTCAGGCCCAGCCCGCCCATCTCAATGGATGCATGTGGCGTGAGCAAGCCCGCAGCGCGAGCGCGGGCCACCAGCTCGCGGCGCAGGTCTTCGGACGGGCCGTGGGCGCCGTGCCGTGGGTCGGGTTCGAGCGGGATCACCTGTTCGGCGATGAATCGGCGGGTGCGCTCGCGCAAGGCCTGCAGTTCGGGGGAGATGTCAAAGTCCATGCCCCGATTGGAAGGGCTGGGGCGCGTCTGCGCTGTCAGGCCTGCGACTTGCCCATGTCATCTGCGCGCCAGCTGCGCCCTTAAGGGGCTGTTAGCCTGCGCCCATGATCGACCTCTACACCGCCGCCACGCCCAATGGGCACAAAGTCTCCATCGCGCTCGAAGAGCTGGCGCTGCCCTACACGCTCAAGGTGCTCGACCTGTCCAAGGGCGAGCAAAAGCTGCCTGACTTTTTGGCCATCTGCCCCAATGGCCGCATCCCCGCCATCGTGGACCGCGAGGCCGATGACTTTGCGGTGTTCGAGTCGGGTGCTTGCCTGATTTATCTGGCCGAGAAAACCGGCCAGCTCATGCCCACCGATGCCAAGGGCCGCTCGCGCGTGCTGCAGTGGCTGATGTTCCAGATGGGGGGCATTGGGCCGATGATGGGACAGGCCAATGTGTTCTTTCGCTACTTCCCGGAAAAGATCCAGCCCGCGATTGACCGCTACCAAGGCGAGAGCAAGCGCCTGTTCACGGTGCTCGACAGCCACCTGATGGACCACGAGTACCTGGCGGGCGATTACTCGATTGCCGACATTGCCAACTGGGCCTGGGTGCGCACGCACCGTTGGTCGGGCGTGGAGGTGGAAGATTTGCCGCACCTCAAGCGTTGGCTCGATGCGATCCGCCAGCGCCCGGCCGTGTTGCGTGGCATCGAAGCGCCACCGTCGCGCATCAACCTGACCAAAGACGGCGACGATGCCGCCAAGAAGTTTTCAGAAGAAGCCCGCAAGATGGTTGAGATGGGACAAAACCAGAACACGCCCAACAAGGACAAGCCATGAAGCTCTATACCGCCCACCGCGCCCCCAGCCCCCGCCGGGTGCTGATGTTTTTGGTCGAGAAAAACATCACCGGCATCGAAATGGTCAACATGGACTTGAACGGCGGCGAGCACCGTCAGCCTGAATATTTGGCCAAAAGCCCGCTCGCCAAAGTGCCCGCGCTGGAGCTGGACGATGGCCGCGTGATCACCGAGACGCGGGCGATTTGTACTTTGCTCGAAGGTCGCTTTCCTGAGCCCAACCTGATGGGCGTGAACGGTGACGAGCGCGGCTTCATCGAGATGGCCGACCGTCAAGTGGAGTTGTATTTGTTGGGTGGCATTGCCAACGCCATCCGCCACAGCCACCCGGGGCTGGCCGCTTTAGAAAAGCCGCAGTTCCCCGAGTTCGGCCGCTCGCAGGCCGAGAAGATGCGCGAGGTGGCGCGGGGCTTTGACCAGCGCCTGCAAAGCCAGCCCTGGATCGCGGGCGAGCGTTTCACCATCGCCGACATCACCGCGTTTTGCGCGCTGGAGTTTGCACGCGGCCTGCTGAAGTTCGTGCCCGGTGATGAAGGCATGAGCGCCTTGCAGGCTTGGCGCGACCGCATGAACGAGCGGCCAAGCGCCAAAGTTTGAGCCGCAGGCTGAGGCTGCATGCAGAGGGTTGTTTCAGGATGGCCCCTGTAGGAGCGGCGCCCTCGCTGCGATCAAGCCCCTGAGACCACCAATGATCGCCCCGAGGGCGGGGCTCCCACAGGGCAAAATCTTGCTCAGCAAGACGTGATCAGCTGAAGACGCCGCCGTAGTCCTTGCGCAGGTCGTTCTTCTGAACTTTGCCTGTGCCTCCGACGGGCAGCGATTCGAGGAACACCACATCGTCGGGCACCCACCACTTGGCCACTTGCGTGGTCAGGTAGTCAAGGATCTCTTGCTTTTCCAGCGATTGCCCCGGCTTGCGCACGATGAACAGCAGCGGGCGCTCGTCCCATTTGGGGTGTTTGACGCCAATGACGGCGGCCATGGCCACAGCGGGGTGACCCACAGCAGCGTTTTCCAGGTCGATCGAGCTGATCCATTCGCCACCGGTTTTGATGACGTCTTTGGTGCGGTCGCGGATCTGCATGGTGCCGTGCGCGTCGATGGTGGCGATGTCACCCGTGGGGAACCAGCCGTCCACCAGCGCAGTTTTCTCGGCCTTGAAGTAGCGCTCCATGATCCACTGGCCGCGCACCATCAGCTCGCCTTGCGATGTGCCGTCGCGTGGCAGGGTCGCACCGTTTTCATCCACGATCTTGATCTCGATGCCCGAGACGGTTTTGCCTTGCTTGGCCACAATGGCGTGTTGCTCGGCAGCGGGCTTGAGCCGGTCAGCGCGGCTCAGGTTGCTCATGGTGGCGACAGCTGTGGTTTCGGTCATGCCCCAGCCGTGGCGCACTTCCACGCCATAGTTGTCCATGAACTTGGCGATCAACGCCATGGGCATGGCCGAGCCGCCCACGCAGGTGCGCTTCATGTGCGCAAAGCGCAAGTTGTTTTGCTCGACGTGCTGGATCAGGCCCATCCAGATGGTGGGCACGCCCGCGCTGATGGTGACTTGCTCGGTCTCCATCAACTCGAACAGGCTCGGGCCGTCGAGCTTGGGGCCGGGCAAGACCAGCTTGGTGCCTGCCACCAGCGCGGCGTAAGGGATGCACCAGGC
>CANBTZ010000223.1 GCA_947372495.1 Comamonadaceae bacterium
GTGATGGCGGGCGAGCAGCCCGAGTCTCAGACCTTGCCCACCACCTTGGTGGTGCGTGGGTCAACGCAAATCAACGTCAGCGGCTCGAACGGATCGTGAAACGGGTGGCGGGCGCTTGCTCGCCTTGCACCCGCTCGCCTTCGATTTGACGCCCACATTGGCCCTTTGTGGCCGTGCCAAGCCAAGTGGCGGCAATGCGCTGGCCATCGTGGCTTTCTTCCATGGTGAATTCGCCTTCGTCCCAGTCGGCCACGACCAGCGCAGTGCGCTCGCCTTGCAGCAAACTGCCTTTGAGGCTGCCCGTGTGCTCCGGGTGCGCTTGCAGTTGCAGCGTCCATCGCTGGGGTGTCGGTGTGTGCAGTGTCACTTGCCATGGGCCGATCAGCTGCTCGGCTTGGATGTCCGCGGCACTGGGGCAAGGGGTTTGACTCAGAACGAAGCTGGGCACCAGCATGCAGGCCAAGGCCAGTAACAGCGGGGCAGCAAAGTGCCTTTGGCGCGGCGTCATGGCTTGGCCACCGCCGCAGCATCGGCGGCGCGTTTGGCGAACTCGGCGCGCAGGGCCTTGAGTTTTTCGCGGGGGTCTTCTTTGGCGGTGCTTTTGTCAAGCGCCATTTCAGTGATGAAGCGGCTGGGCAAAGCGGCCACCATCTCGCGGCCTTTTTTGCGGCGGCGCGTCCAGCTCACGGCCAGGCTGCGCTGGGCCCGGGTGATGCCCACGTACATGAGGCGGCGCTCTTCTTGCAGGCGCTGCAAGACGCCTTCGCTCATCGGGCCGTCGCTCAGGCCGGAGTGTTCGTTGTCGTCACCGAGTTTGAACGGCAGCAGGCCTTCGTTCACGCCCACCAGCATCACATGCGGCCACTCCAGACCCTTGGAGGCGTGCAGCGTGGACAGTGTGACCACGTTTTGCTCTTGCTCACGTTCGTTGAGGGTGGAGATCAATGAGATGGTCTGCGCCACTTCGAGCAGGCTCTTGCTCACGCTCGCTTGGGCGCCACTGGCGTCATCGATTTCGCCACCGCAGCGCCCCGCCATCCAATCGCAAAATTCGAGCACGTTGGTCCAGCGGGCGGCGGCCACCTTCTCGTTGTCTTCGCCGTCGTAGAGGTGCTTTTCGTAGTCGATGTCTTTGAGCCATTCGGTCAGGAAGGCCAGCGCGGCTTCTTTGCCCAGGGTGTGCCGGGCGCGGTGTTCCAGGTCGTTCACGAAGCGGCCAAACTCGTGCAGGCTGCCAATGGCGCGGGTGGACACGGCGCTGGGCAAGCTGCTGGCAAACAGTGCCTCGAAGAGGCTGAGCTTGTACTGCGTGGCAAAGGTGCCCAACTGCGCCAGCGTCTGGTGACCGATGCCGCGTTTGGGACTGGTGACCGAACGCAAAAACGCCGGGTCGTCGTCGTTGTTGATCCACAGCCGGAACCAAGCGCACAGGTCTTTGATCTCGGCCTTGTCAAAAAAGCTCTGACCGCCCGACACCTTGTAGGGCATTTGGGCGCGGCGCAGCGCTTGCTCGAAGGGACGCGCCATGTGGTTGGCGCGGTACAGGATCGCAAAGTCTTTGAACTCGCGGTATTGGCCCGCACCTTCGGTGGTGGTGCCTGCACGGATCGACTGGATGCGCGCCACGGCGCGCTCGGCCTCGTGCTCTTCGTTGTCGGCGTCGACCACGCGCACCGGCTCGCCTTCGCCCAGCTCCGAAAACAGCGTCTTCGGGAACAGCTTGGGGTTGGGCTGGATCACGTTGTTGGCCGCCCGCAAGATGGCGCTGGTGGAGCGGTAGTTCTGCTCCAGCTTGATGACCTTCAGATTCGGAAAATCCTGCGGCAGGCGTTTGAGGTTGTCGAGCGTGGCGCCGCGCCAGCCATAGATCGACTGGTCGTCGTCACCCACGGCGGTGAAGCAGCCCCGCTCGCCCACGATGTGCTTGAGCACTTCGTACTGGGTGGCGTTGGTGTCCTGGTACTCGTCCACCAGCACATGGGCCAGTGTCTTTTGCCATTTGGCCCGAACTTCTTCGTGCTCGGCCAGCAACTTGAGCGGCAGGCCGATCAGGTCGTCAAAGTCCACACTCTGGTAGGCCGTTAACCGCTCTTCGTAGAGCGCCATGATGCGGGCAATCACCCGGGCGTTGTCGTCGGGGGCTTGCGCTGCGGCCTGCGCGGCATTGAGCCCCATGTTTTTCCAGAGACTGATGGTCCACTGCCATTGGCGCGCGGTGGCCGAGTCGGTGCTGCCGCCGCAGTCCTTGAGGATGCTGACCACATCGTCGGCGTCCAAGATGCTGAATTGCGGCTTGAGGCCGAGCACCGCACCGTCTTCGCGCATGATGCGCACGCCCAGGGCGTGGAAAGTGCAGATCACCACTTTCTTGGCGGCTTTGCCGATCAGGCCCTTGGCCCGTTCGCGCATCTCGGTGGCCGCCTTGTTGGTGAAGGTGATGGCCGCGATTTTTTGGGGCTCGACGCCGACCTCGATCAAGCGCTGGATCTTGTGCGTGATCACCCGCGTTTTGCCCGAGCCTGCGCCCGCCAGCACCAGGCACGGGCCGGAGACATAGTTCACGGCATCGAGTTGGGCGAGGTTCAGACCGGAAGACATGGCAGAGGATCGGGCGCGAGGCGATGGAGAGGCACGGGAGAGGCACTGGGGCAAAGCGGGCCATCATAGCGGGTGGCGTTTGCGCAGCGCGGCGTTTGTCATGCGCGGGCATGTCCGTGTGGTGACCGGGGCGGCGGTCGAATGCCATGACAATCGGACCATGCTGGATGTTTTGCGGGTCACTTTCCCATTTTTTGCCTTGGTCTTGTGCGGCTACCTGGCCGCCAGAAAAGGCTTTTTGTCCTTGCAGGCCATTCCGGGCCTGAACGGGTTTGTCCTGTACTTTGCGCTGCCTTGCATGCTGTTCCGCTTTGGGGCCAGCACTCCCATCGTGCAGTTGCTCGACGCCGGGGTGTTCTTCACCTACCTCTTGTGCGCGAGCCTGATGGTGGCTTTCAGCGTGTCGGTCAGCCTCAACGAGCGCATCCGCTGGAACGACGCTTCCTTGGGGGCGCTCGTGGCGGCCTTCCCCAACACCGGTTTCATGGGGGTGCCGCTGTTGGTGGCCTTGCTGGGGCCTTCCGCAGCCGGCCCGACCATTGTCACCATCCTGGTGGACATGGTGTTCACCACCTCTTTGTGCGTGGCCTTGTCGCGGCTGGATGCGGCGGACGAGCATGGCGCTGCGGTGGCCGCGCGCAAGGCCTTGGCGGGCGTGGTGCGCAACCCGATGCCTTGGGCGATTTCTTTGGGCGCGGTGTTTTCCTGGCAGAACCTGGAACTGATCGGCCCAGTGGCCAAGACGGTGAGCTTGCTGGGCGATGCGGCCTCGCCCGTGGCGCTGTTCACCATTGGTGCAGTGCTGGCCCGCTCGCAAATGTTGGCCCATGAGCGCGAGCATGGCCCCTTGCGGGCGGTCGACTATTTGCCGATCGCCTTCATCAAGTTGCTGGTGCACCCGGTGCTGGTGTTTTTGGTGGCGGCCATCGCCATGCGCATGGGGGTGGCGATCGAACCATTGGCCCTCACGGTGATGGTGCTGGTGGCCGCTTTGCCCAGCGCGAGCAATGTGTCGATGCTGGCCGAGCGCTTTGGCGCAGACAACGGGCGGATCGCCCGCATCATTTTGGTCACGACCGCTGCGGCGTTTTTGACGTTTTCGGGCGCCGTGGCCTTGCTCAAACCCTGAGCGGTTTCAGATCGCCTGCGGGTCCACATCCACCAGCCAGCGGATCACGCCTTTGTGCTCAGGCTGGCCGCGCAGGTGGTGCAACACCGCATGAAGCTGCGACAACACCTTGTGCAGGTCGCTGCGCGAGGGGCTCTCGAGCAGCATCTGGGCGCGCTCCACATCGGCCACGCGCTGCATGCTCAGCGGCACGGCCGGGTACAGACTCACTTGCTCCAGCAGCTCGGGGCCGCCCGGCATGGGAGCGAGCATGGCCTCCAGCTCGGCCCGTGCCGCGCTCAAAAAGCCTTGGGCCACGTCCTGGCTGCGGGCGTCGGCCCGCAGCAGCGCTTGGTGGCTGATGGGCGGCAGGCCTGCGGCGGTGCGGTCGGTCAGTTCGCTGGCGGCAAAAGCCGGGTAGTCGTGGCGCTTGAGCGCTTCAAACAGCGGGTGCGTGGGGTGGAAGGTCTGCACCAGCATCTCGCTGCGGCTGCCTTGGTCGGCATCGCGGCCGGCACGGCCTGCCGCTTGCATGAGCAGCGCAAACAGACGCTCGGGTGCGCGAAAGTCACTTGAAAACAGCGCGCTGTCTGGGTTGATGGCCGCCACCAGCGTGATGCGCCGAAAGTCATGCCCTTTGGCGATCATCTGCGTGCCCACCAGGATGTCCACTTCGCCACTGTGCACTTGCGCCAGTTGGCTCTCCAGTGCGCCTTTGAGCTTGGTGGTGTCGGCGTCGATGCGGGCAATGCGCACGGGGCTGCCGTCGGGCCTGCGCACGTCGGCCAGCAACTCACCCAAATGTTCTTCGAGCTGCTCGGTGCCCCGGCCCATGGGCGCGATGTCGGCGTTGCCGCATTCGGGGCAGGCGCGCG
>CANBTZ010000224.1 GCA_947372495.1 Comamonadaceae bacterium
CTGAGCGAGGTGGAGCTGCTGCAAAACTGCGTGTTCCTGCTCAACGCCGGGCACGAAACCACCACCAACCTGATTGGCAACGCGCTCATCACCTTGCAAGAATGGCCCGCACAGCGCGAGCAGCTCCAGACCGACCTGAAAGCCGCTGCGAGCGAAGAAGTGCGCGAGCAGACCTTGGCGCTGGCGGTGGACGAGTTCCTGCGTTTTGAGTCGTCCAACCAGCTGAGCAACCGCCGCGCCCTCAAAGCCTGCACCGTGGGGGGTGTGGATCTGCCCGAGGGCGCGCTGATCACCCTGTGCATCGGCGCGGCCAACCGCGACCCGGCCCAATACAGCGAGCCCGAGTTGCTGAACCTGCGCCGCGAGGGCAACAAACACCTGGCCTTTGGCTTTGGGCCCCACCAGTGCGCGGGCCTGAGCCTGGCGCGGCTCGAAGGCCGCATCGCCATTGGCCGCTTTCTGCAGCGCTTTCCGAATTACCAGCTGACCCAAGCGCCGTTGCGCGGTGGGCGGGCGCGTTTTCGGGGTTTTTTGAACGCCCCGTTCACGACACACTGAAACACACCAGGAGACCCAATATGGACAGCAGCAACACCCCTGAAGCGGCCGTGCCCACCCGCTTTGCCGAGTTCTATCCTTTTTATCTGAGCGAGCACAGCAACCGCACCTGCAGACGCCTGCACTTTCTGGGCAGCAGTTTGTCGCTGGTGTGCCTGGCCATGCTGGCCGCCACAGGCAAGCCACAGTACCTTCTGTATGGCCTGCTCTGCGGTTATGGCTGTGCCTGGGTCGGGCACTTTGTCTTCGAGAAGAACAAACCCGCCAGTTTCAAGCGCCCGCTCTACAGCTTCATGGGCGACTGGGTGATGTACAAAGACATCTGGACGCGCAAGATCCCCTTCTGAAACCGGCCATCAGGCTCGGGGCAGCGCCTCAGACACCCGCGCCTGGTCCAGCCGCACTGCAAGCCACAAGGGCTCGACCTCGGGCCCATGCGAGAGCAGCAAGCGCTCCACCAGCGGCGCCAGCAGGGTGTCCTTGGGCTCGATCAGCAGCACATGCCTGGCATCGGCCGTGCCACCCTCGTCACGCAGCGCACCCACCCAGTCCAGGGCTTGCAGATGCGCCAGCAGTTCGCTCAAGACGCCAGGCTCCACCTGCAACTGCAGCGACAAGCGCGTGAGACTCAAGCCACGTTCCTCTTGCCCCCGCACCGCTTGCAAAGCGGCCAACAGCTCCAATGCCACCTTGAATGTCCAGCCCAAGCCTTCAGCTTTGCGCCAGGTCTGGCGGCCCAACTCTGGCAAAGTCGCTGCCACCACGGCCCCCAGCAACACGATGACCCACGCCACGTAGATCCAGACCAACAAGATCGGCAAGGCAGCAAAGGCCCCATAAATGGCCGAGTAGGTTGGGATTTGGGTCAGGTAAACCGCCAGCAGCTTCTTGGCCAACTCGATGCCCAGTGCCACCAGCAAACCTGCCGTGAGCGCATGGCGCCAGCGCACCCGGGTGTAGGGCACATAAAAGTAAAGACCGCTCACACTGAGCACAAGCAGCACGAACTCGAAACTGTCGAGCAACCAACGCAAGGCCGCAGGCAAGGCGTCCACCACATCGCGCGAAGCCGTCACCACATAAGAGGTGATGGCCAGACTCGCACCCAAAAGCAATGGACCCAAGGTGATGGCCGACCAGTACAACAACACGCGTTGGGGCAAAGGACGTGAACGGTCGAGCCGCCAAATCTGGCTCAAGGTGCGCTCGATGGTCACCATCAGCGCGATGGCCGACACCAGCAAGGCGGCCAGACCCATGGTGCCTAAGCGGTTGGCCTTGCGCGAAAACTGCGTCAGGTAACCCAACACCTGACGCGAAATGCTGTCGGGCACCAAGCTGTCGATCAGCCAGCGCTGGATCGTGTCTTGAAACTTGCCAAACATCGGAAAAGCGGCAAACACCGCCAGGCCCACGGTGAACAGCGGCACCAAGGCCAGCACCGTGGTGAAAGTGAGCGAACTGGCGCTGACGCCCAACCGGGCATCGCGAAAGCGCCCCCACAAAATGATCGCCATCTGGCGCCAGGGCACGGCCACGAGTTCTTGCCACCAGCCGAGCATCTGTTCGCGCCGTCCGGCATGAGGAGAATGAATGTGCATGCCCGGTATGATGCCACCGCCATGAACCCAAATCCTGAAACCCTCCTTCGCCGCGTGAACATGACCCGCTGGGTGGCCACCGGCAGCCTGCTCGGACTGATTTTTCTGGGCCTGGCCTGGGAACTTTGGCTGGCACCCCTGCGCCCCGGCGGCTCCTGGTGGGTGATCAAGGTGCTGCCCCTGTGCATCCCGCTGGCGGGATTGCTGAAAAACCGCATGTACACCTACCGCTGGGTCAGCCTGCTGATCTGGCTGTATTTCACCGAAGCGGCTGTGCGCAGTTGGAGCGACCGCTGGCCCTCGTCGGGCCTGGCCATGCTTGAAGGCCTGCTGTGCATCAGTTTGTTTGCGGCCTGCACGCTGCATGTGCGCTGGCGATTTCAGGCGGTTCACCTGACGCAAGAGACTGCTGCGGAGACCGCATGAACACCCTGATCAGCACCTTGCGCGGTATCTGTGGTCAAGCCCATGTGCTCACCCACGACGACCCCAACACCGACCTGAGCGCCTGGGAACAAGACTGGCGCAAACGCAGCCGAGGCCAGGCTCTGGCAGTGGTGCGCCCGGCGTCCACGGCCGAAGTGGCCGCGGTGGTCAAGGCCTGCGCCGCCGCAGGCACCTCGATCGTGCCGCAAGGGGGCAACACCGGGCTGGTGGTCGGCTCGGTGCCTGACGACACAGGCACCCAGATTGTGCTGAGCATGACCCGCATGAACGCGGTGCGGGCCATCGACAAGGACAACCTGACCATGACGGTGGAAGCCGGTTGCGTGCTGCAAAACCTGCAGGACGCCGCTGAAAAAGAAGGCCTGCTGTTCCCCCTGAGCCTGGCCGCCGAAGGCAGCTGCACCATCGGAGGCAACCTGGGCACCAACGCGGGCGGCACCCAGGTGGTGCGCTACGGCAACACCCGCGACCTGTGCCTGGGCCTGGAAGTCGTGACCGCCAGCGGCGAGGTCTGGCACGGCCTCACCGGCCTGCGCAAAGACAACACCGGCTACGACCTGCGCCACCTGATGATCGGCAGCGAAGGCACGCTGGGCGTCATCACCGCGGCCACCATGAAGCTTTACCCCCTGCCCGCCGTGCAGCTGACCGCTTGGGCAGCCGTGCCCAGCATGGAAGCGGCCGTGCAACTGCTGGGGCTGGCCCACCAAAAGCTCGGCCCCGGCCTCACAGGCTTCGAGGTCATGGGGCAATTTGCCCTCAGCTTGGCGGACAAACACTACCCACAGCTGCGGGTGCCTTTGTTCAAGGACTGCCCGTGGTGTGTTCTTCTTGAAAACTCGGACAGCGAGAGCGAAACCCACGCCCGTGGCCAGTTCGAGGCCTTGCTCGAAGCGGCCATGGAGGCCGGTTGTGTCAGCGACGCCGTGGTGGCCGAGAACATCGCCCAGGCCCGGGGCCTGTGGCATATCCGCGAAAGCATCCCGCTGGCCCAGGCCGAAGAGGGCCTGAACATCAAGCACGACATCAGCATCCCGGTCTCGCGCATCCCGGCTTTTGTGGCCGAGACCGACGCCCTGCTGACGCAGCACATCCCGGGCGTGCGTTTGGTGGACTTTGGCCACCTGGGCGACGGCAACCTGCACTACAACGTGCAGGCCCCCCAGGGTGCAGACGGCAAAGCCTTTCTGAGGGACTGGGAAGAGCGGGTCAACACCTTGGTGTTTGACCAAGTGGCCAAATTCAAAGGCTCCATCAGCGCCGAGCACGGCGTGGGCGAACTCAAAGCAGGCAAACTGCCCCACTACAAAGACGCCACGGCCCTGGCCATGATGCACGCCATCAAGCGCGCCCTGGACCCGCAAAACATCCTGAACCCCCGCAAAGTGCTCGCATGAACCTGTCCACCATCGTGGCCGGGGCCATGCACATGGCCCGCTGGAACCTCACGCCCGCCGAGCGCCTGGCCTGGATCGAAGACTGTCTGGCACTGGGCATCACCAGTTTCGACCACGCCGACATTTACGGCGACTACGCGGTGCAAAACCTGTTTGGCGAGGCCCTGCGCCTGAAACCGGCCTTGCGCCAGCAGATGCAGCTGGTGAGCAAATGCGGCATCGCCCTGCATTCAAGCCAGCGTCCCGAGCACAGCCTCAAGCACTACAACACCAGCGCCCAGCACATCCGCAGCAGCGTGGAAGACAGTCTGAAAGCGCTGGGCACCGACCGGCTCGACCTGCTGCTGATCCACCGCCCGGACCCGCTGATGGACGCCGACGAAGTGGCCCGCTGCTTTGAAGCCCTGCAGCGCGAAGGCAAAGTGCTGGAGTTGGGTGTCAGCAACCACACGGTGCAGCAGTTTGAGCTGCTCGACAGCCGCATCCCGCTGGCCACCAATCAGATCGAGCTGTCGGCCCTGCACACCACCGGCCTGCTGGACGGGACGCTCGACCA
>CANBTZ010000225.1 GCA_947372495.1 Comamonadaceae bacterium
GTTTGGCTTCTTCCTGGGCAATGCGCACCCAGTCGGTATAGAAGGCCTCGGGCATACCCGCAAAGCGCCAGACCACGTCCAGCGCCAGGTCGATGGCGTTGAGCTCGATGTGGGTGATGCTGTGCACCAGAATCGCTCGCCCCTCGGGCGTCGCCAGCGATTTGGCCTTGAGTGCGGTGTGGTGCACCAGCTCGGGCCGTGGGCTGCGGCCCGGGCCAGGGGGGGACGCGGTGATGGTGTCTTGTGGCTGAACGGGCAGCGACAGGTCCAAGGCCAGTGTGGCCTGGGCTTTGGCCACCGGGTCGGTTTCGGACCAGGGGCCGAGGGCAGCTTGGCGCAATGACAGCTGGGGCATGGGAAGGTGCGGGTGGGGCAAGGTTAAAGACGCGTCAGGCTCACCTGGGGTGGTGGGCTTGCCTACAATTGTAGGATTCTCAGAAACAGCACAGACCCCAGGAGACACCATGGCCATTTACCAACTCGATTCGCACACCCCCAACGTGGCTGAAACCGCCTGGGTGGCCGACAACGCGCAGGTGATGGGCGCGGTCAAGATCGAAGCCAACGCCAGCGTCTGGTTTGGCGTCACCGTGCGCGGCGACACCGAGACCATCACCATCGGCGAGGGCAGCAACATCCAGGACGGCAGCGTGATGCACGCCGACCACGGCAAACCCATCGTGGTGGGCAAGCACGTCACGGTGGGCCACATGGTCATGCTGCACGGTTGCACCATCGGTGACGAGTCGCTGATCGGCATCGGGGCGGTGGTGCTCAATGGTGCGAAAATCGGCAAGAACTGTTTGGTGGGCGCCGGCTCTCTGGTGACCGAGGGCAAGGAATTCCCCGATGGCTCCATGATCATGGGCTCGCCTGCCAAGGTGGTGCGCGAATTGAGCCCCGAGCAGATCGAGGGTCTGCGCCAAAGCGCCAAACATTACGTTGAGAACGCCCAGCGCTTCAAAGCGGGCTTGAAGAAAATTTCCTGAACCAGCAAAGGCGCGCCCACCGGGCGTGACCCCCACATTGTCCGAACTCCATAAATTCATTTTCGATGGCATGCCCGTGCGCGGCATGCTGGTGCGCTTGACCGACGCCTGGCAAGACATCCTGGCGCGCCGCGCTGCCAACTCCGAGACGGGGGCGTACCCCGCACCCGTGCGCCAGTTGTTGGGCGAGATGGCCGCCGCTGGCGTGTTGATGCAGGGCAACATCAAATTCAATGGCGCGCTGGTGCTGCAGATTTTTGGCGATGGTCCAGTCAAATTGGGTGTGGTCGAAGTGCAGCCCGACCTGAGCCTGCGCGCCACCTGCACGCAGGTGGGCGAGGTGGCGGCTGACGCCACACTCAGCCAGATGGTCAACGTCAACAACCAGGGGCGCTGCGCCATCACGCTCGATCCCAAGGACCGCTTGCCCGGCCAGCAGCCCTACCAGGGTGTGGTGCCCTTGTTTGGTGACCAGGGTGAAAAACTGGAAAACATCAGCGAAGTGCTGGAGCACTACATGCTGCAGTCCGAGCAGCTGGACACTGTGATGGTGCTGGCCGCGGACGACCAAGTGGCCACGGGCTTGCTGATCCAGCGCCTGCCCATCGAAGGCGAGGGCAATCTGGCCGGACAGGTTGATTCGGTCGAGCGCGAAGCCCTGCTGGGCCGCAGCGAAGATTTCAGCCGCATCGCCATTTTGGCCAAAAGCCTCAAGCGGGAAGAGATGCTCACGTTGGACGCCGAGACCATCCTGCACCGTCTCTTCTGGGAGGAGCCCATCGCCCGCTTCGAGCCGCTGATGGGGGAAACAGGCCCCCGCTTTGCTTGCTCTTGCAGCCAAGAGCGTGTGGGCAACATGATCCGCAGCCTGGGTGTGGCCGAGGCCGAAAGCATCATTGCCGAGCAAGGTCAGATTGAGGTGGGGTGCGAGTTTTGCGGTGCCCAGTACCGCTTTGACCCGGTCGATGCGGCAGGTTTGTTCATCACGCCCGTGGCGGTGCCGGGCGAGCCGTCCGTTCACTGAGGGGATTCAATCGCCCCGCTGCAGCAGGCCGGTGAACAGGCGGTGCTCGCAGTCTGCGTCGCTGCACTTCTCGCACAACCAGGGCGTGCGGCCTTCGTTCAAGGCGTATTGCGCGTTCTCGCGTGTGCGCCAAGCCGCCTCGTCTTCGCCTGGCAATCCCAGCGCCAGCAAGGCGTTGTTCAGGCGTTGGTGTCCCTGCCCATAGACCACCCGGTAGCGCAGGCCCGAGCGGTCCAGCGCTTGGCGCACCAAAGAGTCCACCGGGCCGCGCGCATGCGGACCGTCACGCTGCAGGCCGTCGGCCACCCAAGGCAAGTCCAGGCCCGTCACCAGGGTGGTGTCAAAGAGCTGCTGGTGGGCAATGGCCATCGGGTACAGGGCATCGTCTTCAAACAGCATGTGGCTGTAGACGGCGGTCATGAGTGGCGTGGTGTCTGAAATCACCACACCTTGGCTGACTGCCAGCACCGCATCGGCTTGGGCCTGGGCAATGCCCATTTGCTCATGTGGCTGGGGTGTGCGGCCCTCACGCGCGCACCAGTCGCGCAGCACTTCGTGCACCCAATGCACCGTCTCGCCCCTTTGGGTCAGCGCTTGCGTCAGGTGCTCGGCCAGCCAGGACTTGCCCGTGCTCTCGGCCCCGACGATGGCAATGCGGCGCAAAGGCCTCATGGTGTGGCCAGGCGTTTTTGCCATTCGCGCCAGCCCATGACACTCAGGCCGATGAACAGCAAATACAAGGCGGTGGTCAGCCACAGGCCCTTGTAGGCAAACAGCCCCACGCTGAAAACATTGACCACGATCCAGACCAGCCAGTTTTCGAGGTATTTGCGGCCCAGCAGGGCCTGAGCGATCAGGCTGAGCGCGGTAGGCAGGGCGTCGGCCCAAGCCACATCGCTGTCGGTGTATTGCATGAGCAGCCAGGCGATGGATGGCCACAGCACCGCCAGCGCTGCCCCCGCCAGCCACCAGCCACGAAGGGGCAGCCGTTGGATGACCCAGACAGGTGTGTTGTTGTCGCCCAGGCGCCGCCATTGCCACCAGCCCCACAGGGCCAGCAAGGCGAACACCAACTGCAAGCCTGCTTCGGCATACAGCAGGCTGTCCTTGAACACAAAAAAGTAAAGCAGGGAGCTCAAAAAGGCCAGTGGCCAGCTCCAGTGCAGCTCACGGATGCTGCACCCCACCATGGCCAGGGCCAGCACAAAGCCCACAGCCTCGGTCCCAGAGATCATTTGGCGATCTGGACGTAAATTTCGTTGGGCTTGACCATGCCCAGCTCATGGCGGGCGCGTTCTTCCACCATGTTCAGGCCTTCTTTGAGGTCGTTGACCTCGGCGCTGAGCTGTTCGTTCACGCGCCGGGCTTCCTCGTTGGCTTGCTTTTCTTGCTGGAGCTGGCGCTCCTGCACAGCGACATTGCGCAAACTGCCTCGCCCGAACCACAGTTGGGCCTGCACGATCACCAGCAAGGTGACCAGCACGATCGGGACGAGGCGGTTGCCCATGATGGATCAGCGCAGGTTGTAGAAAGCGCTGCGGCCAGGGTACACGGCCACATCGCCCAGGTCTTCTTCGATGCGCAGCAGCTGGTTGTACTTGGCCATGCGGTCCGAGCGGCTCATGGAGCCGGTCTTGATCTGACCCGCATTCAAACCGACAGCAATGTCGGCAATGGTGCTGTCTTCGGTCTCGCCTGAACGGTGGGAGATGACGGCGGTGTAACCGGCGCGTTTGGCCATTTCGATGGCTTCAAAGGTCTCGGTCAAGGTGCCGATCTGGTTGATCTTGATCAGGATCGAATTGGCGATGCCCTTGTCGATGCCTTCTTTGAAGATCTTGGTGTTGGTCACGAACAGGTCGTCACCCACGATTTGCACGTTCTTGGCCAAGCGGTCGGTCAGCACTTTCCAGCCGTCCCAGTCGCCTTCGGCCATGCCGTCTTCGATGCTGATGATGGGGTACTTGTCGCACCAGGTGGCCAGCATGTCGGTCCACTGCTCGGACGTCAGGCTGATGCCGCCTTCGCCGGCCAACACGTACTTGCCGTCTTTGTAGAACTCGCTGGCTGCGCAGTCCAGGCCAATGGCGATCTGCTCGCCAGCGGTGTAACCGGCTGCGGCGATGGCGTCGAGCACCATCTGGATGGCCGCTTCGTGGCTGTCCACGTTGGGGGCAAAGCCGCCTTCGTCGCCCACGGCAATGCTCATGCCTTTGTCGTGGATGATTTTCTTGAGCGCGTGGAACACTTCAGCGCCCCAACGCACCGCTTCGCGGAACGAAGGTGCGCCCACGGGGATGATCATGAACTCTTGCAGGTCCAGGTTGTTGTTGGCGTGCGCGCCGCCGTTGATGACGTTCATCATGGGCACGGGCAACTGGTTGCCGTTCATGCCGCCAAAGTAGCGGTACAGCGGCAGGCCAGACTCTTCGGCCGCAGCGCGGGCCACGGCCATGGACACGGCCAGCATGGCGTTGGCACCCAGGCGTGACTTGTTGTC
>CANBTZ010000226.1 GCA_947372495.1 Comamonadaceae bacterium
CGCCGATTGGCAAGACCGACCCGGCTGGCGTGTCCGATCTGATCGCTGAAAGCGCTTTGTCCACCATCCTCGACCTGGAAGACTCCGTGGCCGCTGTGGACGCCGACGACAAAGTGCTGGCTTATGCCAACTGGCTGGGCCTCTTGCAAGGCACCCTGAGCGAAGAAGTGCAAAAGGGCGGCAAGACTTTCACGCGCACCATGAACGGTGACCGCGAATACACCAAGCCCGCTGGCAAAGGCACCGTCAAGCTGCACGGCCGCTCGCTCATGTTCGTGCGCAACGTCGGTCACTTGATGACCAACCCGGCCATCCTCTACAAAGCCGCCGATGGCAGCATGAAAGAGATTCCGGAGGGCATCTTGGACGCCATGGTCACCGTGACCTGCGCCTTGGTCGACTTGCAGAAAAAGTCCTCACACCCTTTGCGCAACAGCCGCACGGGCAGCGTCTACATCGTCAAGCCCAAAATGCACGGCCCCGCCGAAGTGGCGTTTGCCGACGAGCTGTTTGGCCGCGTCGAAAAAGTCATCGGCATGAAGCCCTCCACCGTCAAGCTGGGCATCATGGACGAAGAGCGCCGCACCAGCGCCAACCTGAAGGCCTGTATCGCTGCTGCCAAGAGCCGTGTGGCCTTCATCAACACCGGCTTCCTGGACCGCACCGGTGACGAAATGCACACCTGCATGTTGGCTGGCCCCGTCATGCGCAAGGGCGACATCAAGAACAGCCTGTGGCTCACCGCTTACGAGAAGAACAACGTCAACGTGGGCCTGGCCTGCGGCCTGCGCGGCCGTGCCCAGATCGGCAAAGGCATGTGGGCCATGCCCGACCTGATGGCCGACATGCTCAAAGCCAAGATCGGTCACCCCTTGGCCGGTGCCAACACCGCCTGGGTGCCCAGCCCCACCGCCGCGACGCTGCACGCCATGCATTACCACCAGGTGGATGTGCCTGCGCTGCAAAAGCAGATGGAAAAGGCTGTCGCCAAGCAAGACCCGAAACAACTGCGCGAAGACACGCTCAACGCTTTGTTGCAGTTCCCCGTGGTCGCCAAAGACGCCGCCAACTGGTCGGCTGAGGACAAGCAAAAAGAACTCGACAACAACGCCCAAGGCATCTTGGGTTACGTGGTGCGCTGGGTCGACCAGGGCGTGGGTTGCTCCAAAGTGCCCGACATCAACGGCGTGGGCCTGATGGAAGACCGCGCCACGCTGCGCATCTCCAGCCAGCACATGGCCAACTGGTTGCACCACGGTGTCGTGACCGAAAAGCAAGTCAAGCAAACCATGGAGCGCATGGCCGCTGTGGTGGACGGCCAGAACGCTGGTGACGCGGAGTACAAGAAGATGGCAGGCAACTTTGCCAAATCCGCTGCCTACAAAGCCGCGTGTGACCTCGTCTTCAAAGGCAAGGCGCAACCGAGCGGCTACACCGAGCCGCTGTTGCACGCTTGGCGTCTGAAGGTCAAGGCGGCCTGATCGGTTCTTGACTTGAATAAAGCGGCTCCTTCGGGAGCCGTTTTTCATGGGGCCATAGGCGCCATGGCCACCGCACGGTCGGCTTTTGCACTTGCCCTTATCCTTGACCTCATGACTTCCAACCCCCGCTCCCTCTCCGGCCTGTTGCCGTTTCTCAAGCCTTACCGCTGGCCCTTGGTGCTGGCCGGGGTGTTCCTTTTGCTGGCGGCGGGGGCCACGTTGGCTTTCCCATGGGTGCTCAAGCAGCTGATCGACCAAGGCCTGAGCCAAGCCTCGTCTGCACACGACTTGGCGCTGCACTTTGCTCAATTGTTTGGGGTGGCGGCGCTTTTGGCTGTTTTTTCTGCAGCGCGTTATTACATGGTCAGCTGGCTGGGCGAGCGCATCACCACCGATGTGCGCAACGCGGTGTACGGCCATGTGCTGCACCAGAGCCCTGCGTTTTTTGAAACCACCCAGTCGGGCGAAGTGCTCTCGCGCCTGACCAACGACACCACGCTGGTGCAGACGGTGGTGGGCTCGTCCCTGTCCATGGGTTTGCGCAATCTGGTGATGGGCCTGGGCGCGGTGGTGATGCTGGTTTGGACCAACCCGATGCTGATGCTGCAGGTCATGGCCGTGCTGGTGCTGGTGGTTTTGCCCAGTGTGTTTTTGGGGCGGCGCGTGCGGCGGCTGTCGCGGGCCAGCCAGGACCGTGTGGCCGACGCCAGCGCGTTGGCCAGCGAGGTGCTCAACGCCATCCCGGTGGTGCAAAGCTACACCGCCGAAGGGCGCGAAGCCCGGCGCTTCATTGACTCGACCACGCAGGCACTGATGACCGCGCTGCGCCGCATCCGCGCCCGCGCCTTTCTGGTGGCCTTCATCATCATGGCCTCGAGCGCGGTGCTGCTCTGGGGCCTGTACATGGGCACGTTGTCGGTGCGTGCGGGTACGAGCACGGCGGGCGAGCTGGGGCAAACCGTCGTCTACGTGATCATGCTGGCCAGCGCCTTTGCGGTGCTGGGCGAGGTGTATGGCGACATGCTGCGCGCTGCGGGTGCCACCGAGCGGCTCATGGAGTTGCTGCACAGCCGCTCAGAACTGACTTCGCCTGCGCATCCAGTGGCAGCGCCTTGGCCTGCTGGGGGCTCGACGCTCACGCTGGACGCTTTGAGCTTCCATTACCCTTCGCGCCCCGAGCGTCTGGCCATTGACCAGCTGAGCGGTGTTGTGCCGGCCGGGCAGACCGTGGCGGTGGTGGGCCCGAGCGGCGCGGGCAAGACCACCTTGCTCGATTTGCTGATGCGCTTTCATGCGCCGCAGTCGGGCCGATTGTTGATCGACGGGGTGTCGATTGACCAGATGGCGCTGGAGGACCTGCGCCAGCACATCGCGCTGGTGCCGCAAGCGCCGGTGATTTTCTCGGGCACGGTGCTCGACAACATCCGCTACGGCCGCCCTGAGGCCAGCTTGCAAGAAGTGCAGACCGCAGCCCGGGCCGCCTATGCCGAAGAATTCATTCAAGAGTTGCCGCAGGGCTATGACACCGATTTGGGCGACCGGGGAGTGCGCCTGTCGGGCGGTCAGCGCCAGCGCATTGCGATTGCGCGGGCCATGCTCAAAAACGCGCCTTTGCTGCTGCTCGATGAAGCGACCAGCGCGCTCGACGCCCAAAGCGAGCACATGGTGCAGGCCGCACTTGACCAAGCCATGAGCGGGCGCACCACCTTGGTGATCGCGCACCGTCTGGCCACGGTGCAGCGTGCCGATGTGATTTGGGTGCTCGATCGGGGCCGTTTGGTGGAGCAGGGCACACACGCGCAGTTGCTGGCACGCGGCGGCCTGTACGCCAGTCTGGCGGCCTTGCAGTTCACAGCGGCGGCCAGCGCCTGAGTCGTTGCCTGGGGTGTCGTGTGGGCGTCGACCCACAAGAGGCTGCAGCACTATGCTTGGTGCGTCATACCCTGGGTGGCTTTGAACCCACCGGGACCTGAACCGACAAGGACACACCGCCATGGATCTCTCTCGCTTTCCCCGCCGCCGCTACACCGAGTTCGCCACCCCTTTGGAGTTGGCACCGCGCTTTTCTGCGGCGCTCGCGGCCAGTTGCCCAGGAGGCGTGGGCCCGCGCATCTGGATCAAGCGCGATGACATGCTGGGCCTGTTTCCCGGCGGCAACAAGACCCGCAAGCTGGAATTTTTGGCGGCCGATGCGCTGGCGCAGGGCGCTGACACGCTGATCACCTGTGGCGCGCCCCAGTCCAACCATTGCCGCATCACCTTGGCCGCTGCGGTCAAGGAGGGGCTGAAGTGCCGCTTCGTGATCGAAGAGCGTGTGCCTGGCAGCTACAGCGAAACGGCCTCGGGCAACAACTTCATGTTTCAGCTGATGGGCGTGGACGCGATCACCGTGGTGCCGGGCGGCTCCAACATGATGGAGGCCATGCTGAAGGTGCAGGCCGATGTGGCGGCGCAAGGCGGCAAGGGCTACATCATTCCCGGCGGTGGCTCCAACGCGGTGGGCGGTTTGGGCTATGTGGCTTGTGCGCAGGAGTTGCAACAGCAGTTCTTTGACCAAGGCGTGCGCATCGACCGCGTGGTCGTGGGCTCGGGCAGTTCGGGCACACACGGCGGCTTGCTGGCCGGTTTTCTGGGCAACCACATCCGCATCCCGATCGTGGGCATCGGCGTGAGCCGCGATCCGGCCGATCAAGAACCGTTGGTTCACAAGGAGGCGCAGGCCGTGGCCGACCTGCTGGACATTGGCTTGACCATCCCACGCGAGGCGGTGGTGAGCGTGGGCGGCTACTGGCAGCCCAAGTACTCCATCCCCAACGCCGCCATGGTCGAGGCGGTGCAGATGCTGGCGCGCACCGAGGGCATCTTGCTTGACCCGGTCTACACCGGCAAGATCATGGCCGGCCTGATCGGGCTGGCCCGTCAGGGCTACTTCAAGCCCGATGAAAACGTGCTGTTCCTGCACACCGGGGGCTTGCCTTCATTGCATGCCTACGAAGGCGTGGTGCTGGGCCGCGACGCTGCAGGGGCGTGAC
>CANBTZ010000227.1 GCA_947372495.1 Comamonadaceae bacterium
CCCAAGCCCTTTGATCTGCCCAAGGCCGTTGAGCTGATTCGCCGCGCCATGGACGAAGGCAAACGCGACGAAGTGGCCGAAGAGCAGATCACCGAAACCCCTGAAATGCTGGGCCAAGCCCCGGCCATGCAGGATGTGTTTCGCGCCATCGGCCGATTGGCGCAGAGCCATGTGACGGTGATGATCACAGGCGAGTCCGGCTCGGGCAAAGAGCTGGTGGCACGTGCCTTGCACAAGCACTCGCCCCGAGCGAGCGGCCCGTTTGTGGCGATCAACACCGCTGCCATTCCCAAAGACCTGCTCGAGAGCGAACTCTTTGGCCACGAGCGCGGCGCGTTCACGGGCGCCCAGGCTTCGCGCCGAGGCCGCTTTGAGCAAGCCGATGGCGGCACCTTGTTCTTGGACGAGATCGGCGACATGCCCTTTGACCTGCAGACCCGCTTGCTGCGTGTGCTGTCGGATGGCAACTTTTACCGCGTGGGCGGGCACAGCGCCGTCAAGTCCAATGTGCGCGTGATCGCCGCCACACACCAAGACCTGGAGCAGCGCGTCAAAGAAGGCGTGTTTCGCGAGGACTTGTTCCACCGCCTGAACGTGATCCGTTTGCGCTTGCCTGCCCTGCGCGAGCGCCGCGAAGACGTGGCCATGCTGACGCGATACTTTTTGCAGCGCAGCGCGCAGCAGCTGGGCGTGGAGCCCAAGCGCATTGCCGAGTCGGCGCTGGCGCAGCTGTGTAATTTCCAGTTTCCGGGCAACGTGCGTCAACTCGAGAACATCTGCCACTGGTTGACCGTGATGGCCCCGGCTCAGGTGATCGAGCCCAAAGATTTGCCGCCTGAAGTTTTGCAGTCTGCCGAGGCCGTGGCGCTTGCACCTGCCCTTGCTGCCGTGGCCACACCTGCCTTGGTGGGCGATGTGCCGCAAGCTGCAGCCGAGGGCGTGGCTTTGGCGCTGCCCGCAGAGCCTGTGGCCCCAGCGCCCAGCGCATGGGAAAGCGCTTTGGAGCACGAAGCCTTGCAACTGCTGGAGAGTGGTCGCACCGATGTGTGGGACGTGCTGACCCGTCGGTTTGAAACCCGAATGATCCAGGCCGCTTTGTTCACCACCCGTGGGCGGCGCATCGAAGCGGCGCAAAAGCTGGGCATCGGCCGCAACACCATCACCCGCAAGATCCAGGAACTCGGCATCGAGGAGTGAACGCGCATTGCTGATTGCTGTGGGAGCTGCGTCCCCGCGGCGATTTTCAGTGGTTTGAAAAAGCCCAATCGCCGCGAGGGCGCGGCTCCTACAGTGGCGGTCAGTTCTTGCGGGCCACCCAGTAGGTGGCGCCTTCGGGGCCGTAATGCTCCGCGTGCGGTTCTTCGCGTGCCACGGTGAACTCGTCGCCTGGGGTCAGGTAGCGCTTTTGGCTCTTGCCGCTGGCATCGGTTTGCGTCAGCCACAGATGCCCGGCGGTCACGCGTGCCTTCACGCCAAACGGGTGAGTGTGCGTGTCCAGCACCGTGTTGGGCTCCCAGGTGCGCTCGAGCACCTCGTCAAAACCTTCGGCCAATGCCTGCTGTTTGAACGCTTCAAATGACATGGTGGGCTCCAGTGTGAATTGGCCGTAGGGGGCGTGGGCCGACCAATCGGTCGGTGCAGAAAAATCCATGGGCAGATCGGTGAACGGGTGCACAAACGCCAGCGACTGCGCGTGCAGCATCAGCCGTGGACTGAGCGCCCGCACCGGGGCAGGCGCGTACAGCGCGTCGCCCAGCATGGGGTGGCCGATGCTTTGCATGTGCACCCGCAGCTGGTGCGTGCGGCCCGTGACCGGCTCCAGCTCCACCAGTGTGGCAGTGCTGCTGCTTTGCAGGGCGCGCCAGCGGCTGCGGGCGTGTTTGCCGTCGGGGTGCACGATGTGCAGCGGGCGGCGCTCCCAGTCGAGCAAGATCGCCCCGTCGATGGTGCGCCAACCTTCGGCATCGCATGGTTCGTGCTGCTGGCTTGATTCGGGTTGGCCCGCCACCACCGCCACATAGCGCTTGTGCACTTGGCGCGTTTCAAACAGGCGGCTCATGCGCCGCTGCGCCTCGATGCCCCGCGCCATGACCAGCAGGCCCGAGGTGTCTTGGTCCAGTCGGTGCACCACCAGCGCTTCGGGGTAAAGGGCTTGCACGCGGCTGGACAGGCAATCTTGCTTGTCCGGGCCGCGCCCGGGCACCGACAGCAGGCCGCTGGGCTTGTGCAGCACCAGCAAGTGTTCGTCTTCGTGAATGGGGGTCATGGCCAGTCGCTTTCAGCAGGCGTTCAAGTCGCTTTGGCCATGGGCTGGTCCAGCACCACGTTTGACAAAGGCCGCGCCACGCAAGGCAGCACATAGCCTTCGGTCTTTTCTTCAGCCGACAGGCCGGGCCACTCGATGGTGTAACGCACCTCGCCGCTCACGAGCTTGCACAGGCAGGTGCGGCATGTGCCGTTGCGGCAAGAGCTGGGCAACTCGACGCGCGACATCTCGGCCGCTTCCAGCAAGGTGAGGTCGCCCTCCACGTCGTATTGCAAGTCGGCGGGCAGCACCCGGGCGGTGAAGATCTGAAAATTCTCTGGCATCGTTTGGTCGTCTGCTGGCAGACCCGTGGCCTGCCGCAGACGGTCAACAGTGGCTCACTTGGCCTTGTCTTTTTCCTTGCCGCGTGGCGCCACATAAGTGCTGGGGGCCATCGGGCGGTCCGATGTGAACGTCTTGGGGGCGGACGTGTCTTTTTTGGGCTTTTTGGCCATCTTGTTGCTGCGTTGTTCGCCTTTGGCCATGGTGCTGTCCTCGTGTGTGGCTTCCCGGATCGAGAGTGGCTTGATGTTAAAGCACAAAGCCGCAGAAGTTGCGGCTTTGTGAGGTCTTGCTGTGAAGCGTGCAGGGCGGTCCCTGCGGGGGTCACTTCACTTCGGTGACGAACTTTTCGGTTGGGCGGCGCACCTTTTTGAGGTTGGCCAACCAGTCGCCTTCGGCAGCGCGGTAGCCCAGCGGCACGATGACGACGCTGCGCAGACCGCGTGCGGCCAGGCCCAGGATCTCGTCCACGGCTGCGGGCACAAAGCCTTCCATGGGGGTGGCGTCGACTTCTTCAAAAGCAGCCGAGATCAGCGAAGCACCCAGGGCGATGTAGGCCTGACGGGCAGCGTGCTCGAAGTTCACTTCTGCTGCACGGCCTGGGTAGTTGGCCAGCAGCATTTGCCGATAGTTTTCCCAGCCTTCGTTGGTCCCACCGCGCTCGGCGTTGGTGAAGTCGAAGTAGGTGTTGATGCGCTCGGCGGTGTAGTTGTCCCAAGCGGCAAACACCAAGAGGTGCGAGCCTTCGGTCACTTGGGCCTGGTTGTGGGCTTTGGCCTGGATCTGGGCACGCAGCTCAGGGTTGGTCACCACAAACACCTCAAACGGCTGCAAGCCGCTCGATGTGGGGGCCAAGCGGGCGGCTTCGACGATGCGGTCCACTTTGTCCTGGGGCACGACCTTGGAGGGGTCCATTTTTTTGGTGGCATAACGCCATTGCATTTTTTTGAGCAAATCGGACATGGTTCTTCCTTGTTTTTGAAACGGATGCGAGATTGTGTCTGAAACTTATTTCACCTGCTGCCATGTGCCTGTTGGCAGGTCGCGCAGGTGATACGGCCCAATGGCGGTGCGGATCAGGCGCAGCGTGGGCAGGCCCACCGCCGCCGTCATGCGCCGCACTTGGCGGTTGCGCCCCTCGCGAATCGACAGCTCCAGCCAAGAGGTCGGAATGTTCTTGCGCTCGCGGATGGGTGGGTTGCGCGGCCACAGGTCGGCAGGCGGCTCCACTGCACTGGCGCGGGCGGGCAGGGTGGGGCCGTCGTTCAGCGTCACGCCCCGGGCCAAGGCGGTGATGGCTTTGGCGTCCACCACACCCTCGACCTGCACCAGGTAAGTCTTTTCCATCTTGAAGCGCGGGTCGGCAATGCGGGCTTGCTCCTGGCCATCGTCGGTCAGCAGCAGCAAGCCTTCGCTGTCGGCGTCCAGCCGCCCGGCCACATACACGCCGGGCAGGTCGATGTGGTCTTTGAGCCCCTGCCAGCGCCCCTCGGGGGTGAACTGGCTGAGCACGCCATAGGGCTTGTTGAAACGGATCAGCATGGGCGTGAGCGTATCAGGTCGTCGGTTAGCATCCCCTGTATGAGTTCCCAATACGAATGCCTCAAAACGGCCGATCTTTACGAAGCCTTTGGCGTCGCTGCCCCCGCCCAACTGCTGGGCAAAGCCGTCTGGCCCCGCCAGCCCGGCCTGTTCATCCGCAAGGCGCAGGCCGAGCTGACCGAGCCCGTGGCCGACACACCCGCGGTGCTGGAACTGGCCCAAGGCCAATACGGGCTGGTGCCGCCTTGGGTCAAGTCAGCTTCTGACGCCAAACTGCGTTCCACCAAGCTGGTCAACGCCCGGTCTGAGACCGTGACCACGACCACCAATTTCCGCGACACCTGGCTGCAAGGGCAGCGCTGCATCATCCCGATGCAG
>CANBTZ010000228.1 GCA_947372495.1 Comamonadaceae bacterium
CTGCGCCTTGGCAAATGCAATGCACTCGGCCGTGAGGCGCTGGCCAATGCCCAAGCCTCGCGCATGGGGCTCCACGTACAGCAGGCGCAGCTTGGCGATGTCGTCCGACACCTTGACCAGAAACACCGAGCCCACCACCTGGCCGTCGACTTCAGCGATCCAGGCGTTCTCCTTGACCGGGTCGCGGTTTTGCACAAACTGCGACGCGATCTCGGCCACCAGGGCTTCAAAAGTGATGTCCCAGCCGTATTCCTGCGCATACAGCAGCCCTTGGCGGTGGGCGATCCAACCCACATCGCCGATCTGAAGCGGGCGCAAACGGTAAGCGGTCATGCCCGGATCACTGCGCATGGCGCAAGCGCAGATCGCGCTTGAGCAGTTTCCCGCTGGGGTTCTTGGGCAGGCTGTCGGTGAAGACCACGCGTTTGGGGCACTTGAAGCCGGCCATGTGCTGAGCGCAGTGGGCGATCACGGCGGCTTCGTCCAGCACCTGCCCAGCCTTGACCACGATCACCGCCGTCACCGCCTCCACCCATTTGGGGTCGGGCAAACCGATCACGGCCACTTCGCTGACTTGCGACAGGCGGTAAATCATTTCCTCGACTTCGCGGCTGGCCACGTTCTCGCCACCGGACTTGATCATGTCCTTCTTGCGGTCCACCACGGTGATGTAGCCCTCGTCGTCGATGATGCCCAGATCCCCACTGTGGAACCAGTCGCCCTCAAACGAAGCCTTGGTGCGTTCGTCGTCGTGGAAGTAGCCCAGCATCAAATGCGGCGAGCGGTGCACGATCTCACCGACCTCGCCCACGGCCACGTCCTGCATGTCGTCGTTGACCACGCGCGTTTCGACGTTGCGCACGGCTTTGCCGCACGAACCGGGTTTGCGTAGCTGGTCGTCTGGGCCGAGCATGGTGGCCAGGGGCGCGATTTCGGTCTGGCCGTACAAGTTCCACAAGCGCACTTTGGGCAGGCAGGCGGCCAGCTCTTTGAGCACTTCGACCGGCATGATGGACGCGCCGTAGTAGCCCTTGGCCAATTGGGAGAGCTTGTCGGCATCGAGCAGCGGCGAGCGCAGCAGCGCAATCCACACCGTGGGCGGCGCAAAGAAGCTGGTGATGCCGAATTTTTCGAGCATCGGCAGCAGGTTGTCGGGCGTGGGTTTGGACGTGATGACGTTGGTGCTGCCCATGTAAATGGCCGGGCCAAAAAACACATCAAGCTGGGCGCAGTGGTAGAGCGGCAGCGCGTGCAGGGCCACGTCGGCCTCGGCAATCTCGGCGTCGATCACGCAGCTGACGTATTGCCACATGACGGCGTCGTGCGTCAGTTGTGCGCCTTTGGGCGATGACTCGGTGCCGCTGGTGTAGACGATCTGCGCCACGTCGTAGCTGCCCAGCCGCAAATCGGGCAATGGATCGGTGCAAGCGGCCAGCACGTCAAAGCTGTGCATGCCCGCCACGCTCTGGCTCGGGTCTTCGGAGGGCAGCCAGATGAATTGCTGCACTTGTGTGTCGAGTTTGGAGGCAGCCTGCGCCAGCTCGGCCAAACCGCTGTCGGTGGCCAGGGTTTTGGCACCCGCGTGGCGCAGGATGTAAGCCACCTCGTCGGCCTTGAGCATGAAGTTGATCGGCACCATGACCGCGCCACGGCGGGCCAGCGCAAAGCGCAGGGCCGCAAAACCGTGCGAATTGCGCGCCAGCACCGCCACCTTGTCGCCCTCGGCCACGCCGATGCTGGCCAGGCCAGAGGCCAATCGCGTGACCAGTGCATCGAACTCGGCATAGGTCCAGGTGGTGGCACCACACACGATGCCGGTTTTGGTGGGCAAGCGGATCGCCGTGCGGCGCAGGGCATCGGCAATGGTCTGACGGCGAACCACCGGGGCAATCGTGTGCGACATGGGGCAAGGCTCCTCAAATTTATGATGTCATGATTGGAAACCGAACCGAAGAGAAAACAAGTGGCACTTCCCCCAGCATCCCCCCGAAAACTGTCACATACGCGAACCGTGGTTTACAACGGTTACGACCGTGAAGACGGCCTGTGGGACATCGAAGCCGAGCTGACCGACGTCAAAACCTTCAGCTTTCAGGTGCCCAATGAGCGCCCCTTCCCGGCCAAAGAACCCATCCACGGCCTGAAAATCCGCGTCACCCTGAACAACAAGATGGTGATCCAGGACATCGTCACCGCGATGGACGACATCCCCCACCCTGAGTGCGCACAGGCGCCTGCCACCTTGGACCGATTGATCGGCTGCACCATGGGCCCGGGCTGGCGCAAAGTCATCAACCAACACGTGGGCGGCACCGAAGGCTGCACCCATTTGCGTGAACTTTTGTTCAACATGGCGACTGCCGCTTACCAGACCCTGCCCGCAGGCCAATGGCACCGCCGCGAACAAGCCGGACAGCCCCAACCCGAAGTCACCCAACCGCCCTACCACCTGGGCCAATGCCACAGCTGGGCCTATGACAGCCCAACGGTGCAAAGGGCTTATCCGATGTTTTTCAGGCCGAAGGTGGTGGTGGATGGGCCGGATTGAATGCCGTTCAATACAAGCCATCCATGAACAACCGCCCCAATCCCCCAAATCTTGTCAGGCCGACATTTCAGGGTAAATCTCGGTCTGAATTTGTGCACCGCGGCCTGGCTTCGGTATACGAAACCCAAGTATTGGGCAACGGCATTTGTGCAGATGAGGTGCTAGCCCAACTTGATGCCAAGCTGCTCACAGCACGTAAGACCCTGGCTCAACGCAAAGCCTGAGCTCCACCGCTTAATTCTGTAACGCTGGCAAAAAGTTTTGTCGTTATTTTTGCCTTCACCATCTGGCGAGTTACAACAAACGACTGAGCTTGCACCTGCAGCACAACAGGTGAATTGGCTGCCGCTACCCAAGCCATAGAAAGCCCCACTCAAGGGGCTGATCGTCTTCATTTTATTAAAGACAGTTATTGCGACAGTATTTATGTCACAACAACCCCATGACCACCACCTACTCCATAGACCAGCTCTGTGCACTGACCGATTTGCCAAAGCGCACGGTCCGCTATTACATGCAGCTGGGTCTGGTAGACCGGCCAGTAGGCGAGACCCGGGCAGCGCACTACACGCCAGTGCATCTGGGCCAGCTCATGCAAATCCGCAAGTTGGCCGATGCCGGGGTCTCTCTGGAGCGCATCCGCACCGTCTTGGCCGGTGGCGAATCGCCCGTGCCTGAACGCCAACAACAGCCCGGCAGCATCAGCGTGCGCAGCCATGTGATCATCGCGCCGGGGATAGAGCTGCAAATCGACCCACAAGAAGCGGGCTTGTCGCCCGAACAACTCCGCGCCTTTGTACGCACCGTCATGACTGCATGGGAAAACAAAAATGAGCAATGAAGTGATGGGCCTCAAAAGCCGCCATAACGGTCAAGCCGTCGCCCTGCAATCGGTGCAGGCTCAAGGCCAACTGCAAGGCCTGATGTTGCGCATGAAGCTGCGGCAGGTCTACCGCAACACCACGGGCGACAACCTCGAATGCGTTTACACCTTCCCCTTGGCTTGGGGTAGCGTGTTATTAGGCATGGCGGTCGAACTCAACGGCAAACGCATGACCGGCACCGTGGTCGAAAAGAAAGAAGCCGAAACCACTTACGAAAAAGCCATCCAGTCCGGCGACTTGCCCGTGATGCTAGAGCGCTCGGGCAAAGACCTCTACACAGCCAACCTGGGCAACATCCTGCCCGGCAACGAGGTGGTGATCGAGCTGGAATACGCCCAACTGCTGAAGCTGGAAGGCGGCATGCTGCGCCTGAACCTGCCAACCACTATTGCTCCACGTTATGGTGACGAACACAGCCAAGGCGGCCTGGCCCCGCACCAGACCACCACCAGCAGCCCACTGGCCGAATACCGCCTGCATGTGTCGCTCGACATCGCCTACCCCTTGGCCAATGGCACCATCACCAGTCCATCGCATGGCGTGCAGCGGGTTAAACACCAAAACGGCGTGATGGTCAAACTGCAAGACAAAGCCTGGCTGGACCGCGACTTTGTGCTGACCATCCACGGCCTGAAAGACATGGCTTTTGCCATGGCCAGCGCCGATGCGACGCAACCCGGCCAATACACCCTGCTGACCAGCGCAACCGCCCATTGGGATGCGGCCCAGACACCGCCCGCCAAACTGCGCATGAAAGTGCTGGTGGACGGCTCCGGCTCCATGCAAGGCGACAGCAACGAACAAGCCCGCGATGCTCTGGACTGGCTGTTTCATCAACTGGAGACTGATGATGAAGTCTCCATGACACGCTTTGGCACCCATCCTTTGCATGTACTGCCCAGGCTACAACGTTGCACAGAGGCTTATCAACGCCGCCTGCGTTCAGAGGCCCGCAACATCAAAGCCGACTTGGGTGGCACTGAAATGGACAGCGCACTTGAAGCTGTGATTCGGATTACGTCAGAAGACGAGCGCCCTGTTGAAGCGGCAAGCATCCTACTCATCACCGATGGC
>CANBTZ010000229.1 GCA_947372495.1 Comamonadaceae bacterium
AGCAAGTCCATGTCGTTGTGCCCCGCCAGCAAGCCCACGTAGTACACCTGCGGGATGCCGGGCACAAAGAACTGGATCGCACGCGCCACCAGATAGGCAGACTCGTTGCGCGCCAAGGCGTCAAAGAAGGTGCAGTTGACCTGGTACAGGTCCAGGTTGGAGGCGGCAGCGCCCGTGGCTTTGCGGCTCTGCCCTTGCGAGTTGCGGTGCATGCGCTCGACGAGTTCGTCCAGCTCGTGTGGGGGCACCAGCCCCGGGTTGCCCGCCCGGTCTGCGGCATCTGCGCCGATGTCGATGATGCCGATGCCGTCGTGTGTGTCGAGCACAGTCACTGCGTTGTTGGGGCGCTGGCCCAGCCAGTTGATCAGGGGGCCGCTGCGACCGAACTCCAGTGCATGCAGCACGAGGGGCGGCAAAGCGAAGTCGTACACCCAATCGACTTTCTTGGCGATCTCAATTTGGCGTTTGTAGTAAGCGTGGATTTCCACCAGCACTTCCAGACCCAGTTCACGTGCACGCGCGGCGAACTCGCCAATGAACTCAAAGGTCTCGGGCATCATGAAGCAGTTTTTTCCTGCCTTCTTGATGGCGTAACCCACCGCATCCAGACGCACCATGGTCACGCCGCTGTTTGCCAGCGATTGGAGGATGGAGTCCAGATACGCCTTGCCCGCAGGGTGGTGCACGTCGATGTCGATTTGCTGCGACGTGAACGTGGTCCACAACAAACGGCGCTCGCCGTTGGCCAGCGTGGTCACTGTGAACGGCATGCCCGGACGCGGGCGGTAGACATTCAAGAAGTCCTGCTCGGTGGCGCCATGGGGGAACACCGACTCCATGGTGAGGAACAGACCATCGTACTCAGAGGCCGAACCTTTTTGGGAGTAATCCTGAAACTGCGGCGAATCAGAAGACATGTGGTTGACGATCACATCGGCCATCACATCGTGCTCTTGCGCCAGCTGGCGCACATGGATCCAGTCGCCCAGCCGGTCGTCCACGCGGGTGTGGTCGATCGGGTCAAACCCGGCATCCGCCCCGTCGATTTTGTAAAAGAACGGCAGCAAATGCACGCCACCAAAAACACCTTTGAGTGGCCCGGTCAGCAGCTCGCGAAGTTGAGTCAAATCTTTGCCGCCAAAGCGGTCGACATAAGTGATCAGTTGAACCTGGTTTTTCATTTTTCTCGAAGTCAGATTTTTATGGGTTTGCTTGGCATGTGCCATCAATGTCCGGTTCCGGACGCTGCCGCCGCAGGCTCTTGGCCGTCAGGCACCTTGACGCGCAATGTGGCCAGTGCCGCCAGCAACATGAATACCCCTGCGGTCATCAGCACGTGTCGAGGGTCGCCGGCAAACACACTGTTGTAGAGCTGGCTGACAAGGAAACCACCCACCATGAGCGGGATCACGATGAACATGTTGAAAATGCCCATGTACACGCCTGTGCGCTCAGGGGGCACGCTGCGCGCCAGCATGACGTAGGGGTTGCCCATGATGCTGGCCCAGCCCAAGCCCACACCCACAGCGGGCAAGAGCAGCCAGTGCTCGGAGGCCATGTGCGGCATGAGCAGCATGCCCAAGCCCGACATGACCAGACAAAAGGCGTGCACCTTGGCCGCACCGAAACGCAAGGTGTACCGCACCATGAACAGCGCAGTGATGAACGACACCACGTTGAAAAATGCACCCACCTGGCTGTTGATCAGCACCGCATCACGAAAGCCCTCGCTGCCCGCCTCGGATGTGCCAAACAAGGATCGAGCAATGGCATAGGTCACATACTGCCAATACCAACCCATGGCCATCCACTGAAACAGCTTCATCCAGGCCATTTGACGCATGGGCACTGGCATCTCCTTGACGGCATCCCAGATCTCGCTCAGGGTGGCACCGAAGCCCTGTTTTTGCGACTGGATGCGCGTCAGCTGCTCTGGGGTCAGCGGCAACTCAGGCACGCGCCAGATCGACCAGAAGATCGTGGTCACGGAAATGAGTGCGCCGAACATGAACGACCAGAAAATGAATTGCGGAATGTGGTTGCCCCCCACCGCATCCTTGCTCATGCCCAGCCACACAAGCAGTGCTGGCGACAGATAGGCCAATGTCTGCGCCAGCCCCGTGAACGCACTTTGGATGATGTACCCCGCAGGGTGCTGGTCTTTGGGCAAACGGTCGCCCACATAGGCCCTGTAGGGCTCCATGGTGATGTTGTTGGCTGCATCCAGAATCCACAGCAAGCTCGCGGCCATCCACAACGCCGAGCTGTAGGGCATGGCCAGCAAGCTGAGCGAGCACAGAAGGGCACCGATCAAGAAGTAAGGGGTGCGCCGCCCCCAGCGCGAGGTGGTTCGGTCGCTCATGGCCCCCACGATGGGCTGCACCAGCAAGCCCGTCACGGGTCCAGCCAATGACAGCAGCGGCAAAGACGCCTCGTCGGCCCCCAGATAGCTGTAGATCGGCCCCATGCTGCTTTGCTGCAAGCCAAAGCTGAATTGCAGCCCCAGAAAACCCACGTTCATCTGGAGGATCTGACCCATGCTCAGGCGCGGTGGGCTCAACGGTGTCGAAGGATGGGACATAGGTGTCTGTGCAGAAACAAGGTTTGCAGTCAATTGGCAAAGCAATTTAAACCATTATGCAATCGTTTGCAACAGCAAAAACCCGAAGACAGCCCAATCGCATCAAAAAAGGGCTGCACCGCAGCCCTTCATGTCCCGGCCCAAAATGACCAGGACCCTCTCATTTCCACACGTTCAGCGGGCCAACAGCTTCCACAGGCTGGCGATTTCCACCGCAGTCGCATCGCCCTGCACGGCCTCCAATTGCTGCAATCCCTGCTCTTTTTGACCAGCCTTGATCAGACTGATCGCATAGTGCAGGTGAAACTCCTGCTCCCGGCGCACGCCCCCTGCAGCCAAAGCGCGTGCATAGGCGGCGTTGGCGGCCTCCCAGTTTTGTTTGGAGGCATGCACATCCCCCAGCCCTGCGATGGTGTTGCCGTCTTTGGCCGATTTTTCAAGCTGTGCGAACAGCTTGTCATCTTCTTGGGATTTCTTCTGGGCCTCGGCTTTGAGCTTGGCGTGCTCAGCTGCCGCTGCCCCCTTGCCCAAAGCGCCCTTCTCATACCCCTTGGCCAACACACGCTGCGCCTCGGCGGGCAAGCCTGCACGCAAAGCCATCTGAGCCATGTCGGTGAATTCGTCGGCCTCTTCCAGGTTACCGGACTCCTCCAGCAAGCGGTACAGGTCCAGCTCCAGCCGCTGGTTCAGGCCCGGCGTCTGCGCCAAGCGACTGATCGTCTCAGACCAATACGCCTTGCTGGGGTAAGCGATCAACAGCTTGCGCAGGGTGGCCTGGTAACCCGCGTTGTCCTTGAGTTGGCGGTAGCTGACCGCCAACATTCGCAACTCTTCTTCGGCGGTCTTCTTGCCCGCAGCCTCGTCCAGGCGCATCTTCTCCTGCATTTCCTTGACCACCTCGGCATGCTGGCCCGTGACCGCCAACACCTGGATCATGACGGTGCGCATCGAAGCATTGGGTCCGCCGTCCTGCAGGTACTGGCGCGCCCACTTGACCAGGCGGGGGTAATCTTTCTTTTGCTGGCTGGCGCTGACCAGAGTCTCCAGCATGGGGCGCTTGTCTGCCACAGCGATCTCGGGCTGCACCACCAGCGGCTCGAGCGACTCGATGACCAGATCCCAGTTTTGGGCGCGGGTGGCGGCCACAGCGCGCGTGCGCAAGATGGCGTTGCGCTCCACTGCAGTGAGATCAGGAACGGCCAAGGCATCCGCCGACAACTTCAAGGCGGCATCGGTCTGGTTGTTTTTGAGCGCTTCCTGGGCTGCGGACAGCGGCTTGTGCACCTCAGGGCGCACGGTGCCTTGCGCATGCACAGCGCTGGTGAACAGCATGCTGCCGAGCAAAGCCGCCAGCACGGTCCAGTATTTGGTGGGGTAGAACGCGAGGGTCATGGTTTTTTCTCCTGGCAGCGATTGTCATCAGAAACAAGCGCCTGAACTGAACCATGTCTGATTTTCGTAACCGGCTTGTATCGGAGCTCCACGCCCTTTGACCGCCCCACACCTGCGTGACGCGTCATGCGCTCGCGCTCACCCCGCACGACGACTACAAAACAGCAAATCAAAATGTAATTTCATTACAACACAAAAACCCAAACCGTCTCATTAACGCAACAAAACTGCAGATAAGCCCATCAAATTGCCTGAAATTTAAGCAAACCCAGCGAACTTAGGGTTTTTCCCTACGGGCCAGAAATCTAGTTTTACTACAAAATCGTGTCTGTGTGTAACGGAACATCGGTACACGCCACTTCTTCATTCATCTCTAAGGTCTTCAAACATGACTCCTACAACCCAAAAACGCGCAAGCTTCAGGTTCAGCCCTGTCGCCGCAGGCTGTGCTGTTTTGCTGGTGGCTGCGTCTGCAGCACAAGCGCAGCAAGCA
>CANBTZ010000230.1 GCA_947372495.1 Comamonadaceae bacterium
GGCCTCGGCCACCGTCAGCACATACACAATGCCCGAGCCAGGCAACTGCTCCAAGGCGTCGGCAATCCAGGCGTAGCGCTGCAAAGGCGACAAACCGGGCACCACCGACAGCGTGAGCGACGTGCGGGCCAGCGTGCCGCGAAACGTGACCGTGCTTGCGCCCAACTGCTTGCCAATGTCCAAAGTCACCCGCTCGTTCGCCGTGGCCGTGGTGGCCAGCACGCTCGCGGTGGGCGTGGACAACAGCGCCCGCGCCAGCCGCTGGTAGTCGGGTCGGAAGTCAAAACCCCAATCGCTGATGCAATGCGCCTCGTCGATCACGATCAGGCCCACCCGCGCCAGCAAAGCGCCCAGCCGCGCCGCAAAACGCGGGTTGCCCAGCCGCTCAGGCGAGACCAGCAGCACGTCGATGGCGTCGTCGTCCAGCCGCTGAAACACCTCGTCCCAGTCGTCGATGTTGGTGGAGTTGACCGTGGCCGCCTTCAGGCCCGCCCGCTCGGCCGCACTGACCTGGTCGCGCATCAGCGCCAACAGCGGCGACACCACCAGCGTGGGGCCTGCACCCGTGCTGCGGATCGCATGCGTGGCCGCCCAGTACACCGCCGACTTGCCCCAGCCCGTGGCCTGCACCACCAGCACCCGCGAGGCCGGCTGCAGCACGGCATGCACCGCGTCCACCTGGTCGGCACGCGGCACTGCGCCTGGTCCGGCCAAGCGGGCCAGGATGGTGTGCATGTGTTTTTCGGCAAATTCGCGGCTGACGGCATCCATTTTTTATCTCCCTGTGTCCCTGTGACGCCATTTTGAGCTATGCCAGCAGGTCGCTTCCAGAAGTGTCCGACAATCACTCTTTTTGGACTTTTCGGTCAGCAGCGGCTTTCTATGGCGATTCAATGGTTCCCCGGACACATGCACCTCACGCGCAAGGCGATTGGGGAGCGCATCAAAGAAATTGACGTTGTCATCGAAATGCTCGACGCCCGCCTGCCTGGCTCGAGCGCCAACCCCATGTTGGCCGAGCTGATCAAGGGCAAGCCCGCGCTCAAGATCCTGAGCAAACAAGACCTGGCCGACCCGGCCCGCACAGCGCTGTGGCTTGCGCATTACAACGCCCTGCCTGGCGTGAGCGCGCTGGGCCTGGACACCAGCATGACCTCACCCGCCAAGGCCTTGATCGACGCCTGCAGGCAACTGGCCCCCAACCGCGGCGGCATGGTCAAGCCCCTGCGGGTGCTCATTTGTGGCATCCCCAACGTGGGCAAGTCCACCTTGATCAACACCCTCAAAGGCAAGCGCGCCGCCAAAACCGGCGACGAAGCCGGTGTGACCAAACAAGAACTGCGCATCGCGCTGGCCGATGATTTCTACCTCTACGACACCCCTGGCGTGCTCTGGCCGCGCATCATCGTGGAGCAAAGCGGTTTCAACTTGGCCGCCAGCGGCGCGATTGGCGTGAACGCTTTTGACGAAGAAGTCGTCGCGCTGGAGCTGCTCAACTACCTGATTCCGCACTACCCTCAGGCCTTGGCCGAGCGCTACAAAATCACCGACGTGCCCAGTTACACAGACGAAACCCTGCTGGAAGCCATTGGCCGCGCGCGGGGTGCCATCCAAAGCGGTGGGCGGGTCAACACCACCAAAGCGGCGCACTTGGTGATTCACGACTTCCGCTCGGCGGCACTTGGCCGCCTCACGCTCGAAACGCCCGAGCAATTTGCCCTGTGGCTGGCCGAAGGCAAAAAGGCCGACGCCGAGCGTGCCGTGCGCAAAGAAGCCACCGACAAAGCCAAGAAGCCACCCCGCAAGTGACCAATATCTGAGGCCGTCAATGGCTGTGCAGACAGCCTCAAGCGTGACACGGACGCCTTGGTTTTTCATCTACGATGGCCCGAGGCAGATGCACTGCCCAGGAGACGTCACTTGAAAAATTCAATCCAGTGGTGGATCGCAGCATGGGCGCTGGTGACCGGCACAGCGCAAGCGGCCTACCCAGACAAACCCATCAAGATCGTGGTGGCCTTCCCTCCGGGCAGCTCCACCGACATCGTGGCCCGTGCCCTGGGGCAACCATTGTCCGAAGCCATGGGCCAGCCTGTGGTCATCGAAAACCGCCCCGGCGCAGGCGGCAACATCGGGACGCAGGCCGTGGCGCGCTCCGCCCCTGACGGCTACACCTTCCTCATGCACAGCGTGGCCTACTCGGTCAATCCTTCGCTCTACAGCAAGGCCGGTTACGACGTCGGCAAAGAACTCACAGGCGTGGCCATGGCTGCCGTCTCGCCCAACATCCTCTATGTGCACCCCTCGGTCAAGGCCAACAGCCTCAAGGAACTGCTGGCGCTGGCCCCCACCGAAAAGCTCAGTTACGCCTCCTCGGGCAACGGCACCACCACCCACCTGGGGGCCGAGTTGCTGTTCCGTAACTTGGCCAAAGTGGACATCCTGCACGTCCCTCACGCCCCGGCCTCAGCGGCCAATGCCGTGGTCAGCGGCCAAGTGCCGGTAGGTTCCACCTCCATCCCGCCCGTGGTGCAATTGGCCAAAGCGGGCAAAGTGCGCCCCTTGGCCGTGACCAGCAGCAAACGCAGCAGCGCCCTGCCCGATGTGCCCACCGTGGCCGAGCTGGGCTACCCCGGCTTTGAAGCCAACACCTGGTTCGCCATGCTGGCCCCCGCAGGCACACCGCGTGAAGTGCTTGACCGCGTCAACACCGAAATCAACAAGATCCTGCAAAACAAGGCCTTGAACGAAGGCTTTGCCGCGCAGTCGCTCGAGACCGTGCGCATGGACCGCCCCACGCTCGACGCTTACCTGAGCGCCGAAGCCAAAAAGTGGGGCCAAGTCGTGCAGCAAACCGGCGCCAAAGTGGACTGATCCAAAACCCAACAACCCTCCAAAAGAAAGCCCCCATGAGACTCATCAGCTACACCCACGACGACGCCACCCGCTATGGCGTATTGCAAGGCCAGGGCGTGGTCGACATGCGCCAATGCATGGACAACGCCCCCGCCAGCATCAATGACTTTTTTGCACAAGCCAGTGGCAACGCAGCGCTCATGGCCAGCATTGCCCAGCGGGCAGCCAGCAGCTCCGCCACACCGCTCGAGCAAGTCAGCCTGCTGCCCTGCGTGCCCCGCCCCAGCAAGATCATTTGCCTGGGCGTGAACTACCACGACCATGCGGCCGAAGGCGGCAACAAAGTGGCGGACTACCCCACCATCTTTTTCCGTGGCCCATCGTCTTTGCAAGCGCATGGCGGCACCATCCCGATCCCGCCGATTTCCACATCACTCGACTACGAGGCCGAACTGGCCCTGGTGATCGGCAAGACCACGCGCAATGTGAGCGAGACCGAGGCGCTGGATTCGGTGTTTGCCTACGCCTGCTTCAACGACGCCACCTTCCGCGACTACCAGCGCAAAACCACCCAATGGACCGTGGGCAAGAACTTTGACCAGACGGGCGGCTTTGGCCCCTGCTTGGTCACCGCCGACGAGCTGCCCCCGGGCTGCGTCGGCCTGCACATCGAGTCGCGGCTGAATGGCCAGGTCATGCAAAGCGCCAGCACCACCGACATGGTGTTCCATGTGGCCCCGACGATTGCCATGATGTCGGCCTGCATGACGCTCGAGCCCGGTGACGTGATCGTCATGGGCACCCCCGCAGGTGTGGGCTATGCCCGCAAGCCCCCGGTGTGGATGCAGCCAGGCGACACCATCGAAATCGACATCGAAGGCATCGGCATTTTGAGCAACACCATCGGTCTGCTGGCCGCCTGAGACGAGCCCCTGCATGACAGCAACCCTCCAAGTGGACGTGCTCATCGTTGGCGGTGGGCCTTGCGGCCTGATGCTGGCCATTGAGCTGGGCCGGCGCAACATCCCCTGCCTGCTGGTGGACGCCAAACCCGGCACCGCCTTCAACCCGCAGGCCAACGCCACGCAGGCAAGGACCATGGAGCATTTCCGCCGCTTGGGGTTTGCGCATGAGATTCGCAGCATGGGCTTGCCGCCCGAGCACCCAACCGACATCGCCTACCTCACGCGGTTTGCTGGCACCGAACTGGCACGCCTGCGCCTGCCCACCGCCGCCGCTGCACCACAGGCCATCAAGAACATGTCAGGCTCGTGGAGCGCCGCCGAGCTGCCGCACCGTGTCTCGCAAAAATACGTCGAGGTCTGTCTGCACCGCCACGCGCAGCAGCAAGCCAGCGTTGAGATGCGCTACGGCTGGCAGCTGCAACAGTTCACCGACACAGGCAGCGGCATCGAGGCCGTGGTCGCCTCGGTCAACGATGGACAAACCCTGAACGTGCAAGCCGCCTACCTGGTGGGCGCCGACGGGGCGCGCAGCATGGTGCGCCACCAGCTGGGCATCGCTTGGGGCGGGGCCACAGGCTTCAAGCGCAAGTTCATGGGCGGCAAGATGCTGGCGGTCTACCTCAAGGC
>CANBTZ010000231.1 GCA_947372495.1 Comamonadaceae bacterium
ACGTAAACGGCCTGGATGGAGGTGATGGAGCCCACCTTGGTGGAGGTAATACGCTCTTGCAGACGGCCCATTTCTTCAGCCAGTGTGGGCTGATAGCCCACGGCGGAAGGCATACGGCCCAACAGAGCGGACACTTCGGTACCGGCCAAGGTGTAGCGATAGATGTTGTCCACGAAGAACAACACGTCTTTGCCTTCATCACGGAAAGATTCAGCGATGGTCAGACCGGTCAAGGCGACGCGCAGACGGTTGCCTGGTGGCTCGTTCATCTGACCGTACACCATGGCCACTTTGGACTCAGGCAGGTTCTCGAGGTTCACAACGCCGGAATCGGCCATCTCGTGGTAGAAGTCGTTGCCTTCACGGGTACGCTCACCCACACCAGCGAACACGGACAAGCCGCTGTGCGCCTTGGCGATGTTGTTGATGAGTTCCATCATGTTCACGGTCTTGCCCACACCGGCACCACCGAACAAACCGACCTTACCGCCTTTGGCGAACGGGCAAACCAGGTCAATCACCTTGATGCCGGTTTCCAGCAGTTCTTGCGAAGGGCTCAGTTCATCGTAAGCAGGGGCTTTGCGGTGAATCGAAGCGGTGAGTTCCTGGCTGACAGGACCACGTTCGTCGATGGGCGTACCCAGCACGTCCATGATGCGGCCCAGTGTGGCTTTGCCCACTGGCACAGTGATGGGTTTGCCGGTGTTGGACACGATCAGGCCACGACGCAGACCGTCGGAAGAACCGAGCGCAATGGTGCGCACGATGCCGTCGCCGAGTTGCTGCTGCACTTCCAGGGTCAGCGCGGAGCCTTCCATTTTGAGTGCGTCATAAACCTTGGGCATCTGGTTGCGTGGAAATTCCACGTCGACCACAGCGCCAATACACTGAACAATTTTTCCTTGGGCTTGCATTTTTCGCTCCAAATAATTTGAATTTGCTGAACTGGGAATCAGCCGCTGATCGCAGCTGCGCCAGAGACGATTTCCGACAGTTCTTTGGTGATGGCGGCTTGACGGGTCTTGTTATAAACGAGCTTGAGCTCGCCAATCACATTGCCAGCGTTGTCTGTAGCGGCCTTCATGGCCACCATGCGCGCTGCGTGCTCTGAAGCCATGTTTTCAGCAACGGCTTGATAAGCCAAGGCTTCTGCATAACGGATCAACAAATCGTCAATGACCGACTGGGCATCGGGCTCATAGATGTAGTCCCATCCATGGGCCACGCCACCGGCTGCCTTGGTGTCTGCTTCCATCTTGGATGAAGACAGGGGCAGCAACTGGTCGATGGTGGGCACTTGCGCCATGGTGCTGACAAACTTGTTGTAGCACAGGTACACAGCGCTCACCTCACCCGCGGCATAAGCGTCGAGCAGCACCTTGACGGGGCCAATCAGCTTGTCCAGGTGTGGCTTGTCGCCCAAATGGGTCACATGCGCCACCACTTTGGCATTGACGCGGTTCAGGAACCCCAAACCTTTGCTGCCAATGGCCACAGCCTGTGGCGTTTTGCCTTCAGCCTGCACTTCACGCAACTTGCCTGTGACGGCACGCAGCAAGTTGGTGTTCAAGCCACCGCACAAACCTTTGTCTGTGGTCACCACAATGAAGCCCACCGACTTGCCGTCGTTTTGCTTCATGAAGGCGTGCACATACTCAGGGTTGGCCTGACCGAGATGGGTCGCAATGGTGCGAATCTTCTCGCTGTAAGGCCGGGCCGTGCGCATACGCTCCTGCGCCTTGCGCATTTTGGAGACGGAAATCATCTCCATGGCCTTGGTGATCTTCTTGGTGTTTTCCACCGATTTGATCTTGGTGCGTAGTTCCTTGCCCGATGCCATCAGTGGCTCCTTTTGATCAGGTAGAAATTAAGCAAAGCTTTTCTTGAAAGCAGCCACAGCGGTGGTCAATTCAGCCTCGGCTTCTTTGTCCAGAGCTTGTGAACTTTCCATCTTGGCCAGCAGGGCTGCGCTCTTGTCTTTGAGGTAAGCGTGCAGACCGTGTTCGAAAGCCAGGACTTTCTTGACGTCGATGTCGTCCATGAAGCCTTTGTTCACAGCGAACAAGCTGGCACCCATCAAGCTGATCGACAGGGGGCTGTACTGGGCTTGCTTGAGCAATTCGGTCACGCGGGCACCGCGGTCCAGTTGCTTGCGTGTGGACTCGTCCAGATCGGAAGCGAACTGCGCAAAAGCAGCCAATTCACGGTACTGGGCCAAGTCGGTACGGATACCGCCGGACTGGCCTTTGATGATCTTGGTCTGAGCCGAGCTACCGACGCGCGACACCGAGATACCGGCGTTGATCGCAGGGCGAATGCCGGCGTTGAACAACGAGGTTTCCAAGAAGATCTGACCGTCGGTGATCGAAATCACGTTGGTTGGCACGAAGGCAGACACGTCGCCAGCTTGCGTTTCAATGATTGGCAATGCCGTCAAGGAACCTGTTTTGCCTTTGACAGCGCCTTTGGTGAAAGCTTCGACGTAGTCGGCGTTCACGCGGGCTGCGCGCTCGAGCAAACGGCTGTGCAGATAGAACACGTCGCCAGGGTAAGCTTCGCGGCCTGGTGGGCGGCGCAAGAGCAGCGACACTTGACGGTAAGCCACGGCCTGCTTGGACAGATCGTCATAAACGATCAAAGCGTCTTCGCCGCGGTCACGGAAGTACTCGCCCATTGTGCAGCCAGAGTAGGCTGACACGTACTGCATGGCAGCAGATTCAGAGGCGGAAGCAGCCACGACGATGGTGTATTCCATCGCACCAGCTTGTTCCAGAGCGCGCACCACGTTTTTGATCGACGAGGCTTTTTGGCCAATCGCGACGTAAACGCAGGTCATGTTCTGACCTTTTTGGTTGATGATGGCGTCGATCGCGACAGCTGTTTTACCAGTCTGACGGTCACCAATGATCAGTTCGCGCTGACCGCGGCCCACGGGCACCATGGAGTCGATCGACTTCAGGCCAGTTTGCATGGGCTGGTCAACCGATTTACGTGCGATCACGCCAGGGGCAACTTTTTCGATCACGTCGGTCATCTTGGCGTTGATGGGGCCTTTGCCGTCAATAGGCTGACCCAAAGCGTTCACCACGCGGCCAATCAGTTCGGGGCCCACGGGCACTTCCAAAATGCGGCCTGTGCACTTGACAGTGTCGCCTTCGGAGATGTGCTCGTACTCACCCAAGATCACAGCACCGACCGAGTCACGCTCGAGGTTCAGGGCCAGACCGTAAGTGGCAGCGCCTTCAGCAGTGGCTGGGAATTCGAGCATTTCGCCCTGCATCACATCCGACAAACCGTGGACGCGAACGATACCGTCGGTCACAGACACCACGGTGCCTTGGTTGCGGATATCGGCGCTGGCGGACAGCCCTTCAATGCGGCTCTTGATCAGTTCAGAAATTTCTGCGGGATTGAGTTGCATGACTCTTTCCTTCTTTCTTTAAATATGTCCGGTCTCGCCCGCTTAAGCGGTGAGGGCCGATTTCATTTGTTCCAGTCGGGCTTTGACAGAAGTGTCGAGCACCTCGTCACCCACCACCACTCGAATGCCACCGATCAAGGAGGCATCCAACTCAACGCTCACATTGAGCTTGCGCGCAAAGCGCTTTTCGAGCGTGGCTGACAAATCGGCCAAAGCCGAAGCGTCGATGGGGAATGCACTGCTGACAACCGCGTCAGCGGTGCCACCTTGCGCATTCATCAGAACCCGGTACTGCTGTGCGATGACAGGCAGTGCACTGAGGCGACGGTTTTCGATCACCAGGCGCAAGAAGTTCATGCCAGCCTCGGGCAGCGCAGTACGCACCACACCCGAGATCAGCTCAAACGTCTGCTCGTCGGACACCTTGGGGCTGTCAGAGAACTGTTGCAGTTGCGCGTTGCCGGCAACGGCAGCCAGCTCGTCCAGCCAAGCGGCCGTGCCAGCGAGATCGGATGCCTGCGCTTTGAAAAGCGCTTCGGCATAAGGGCGGGCGATGGTAGCAAGTTCTGCCATGGTCTTCTCTGGCGGTGTGATTAGAGCTCGGTCTTCAGACGGCTCAAGAGGTCTGCATGAACGCCTGCGCTGACTTCCTTGAGGAGAATCTGCTCAGCGCCCTTGACAGCCAAGACCGCGACTTGCTCACGCAATTGCTCACGGGCCTTCACCACTTGCTGTTCGGCTTCCGCCTTGGCAGCTGCAATGATCTTGTCGCCTTCTTCATTGGCACGCACTTTGGCATCTTCAATGATGGCCAATGCACGGCGTTCGGCGTCAGCCAAACGGCTGGCCGTTTCAGCGCGAGATTGGCTCAATTCGAGCTCGACGCGGCTGTTGGCCGTAGCGAGTTCGGATTTGGCTTTTTCTGCAGCTGCAAGACCACCGGCGATTTTGTTAGCACGTTCATCCAGCGCGTTGGCAATGGGTGGCCACACGAATTTCATCGTGAACCACACCAAGA
>CANBTZ010000232.1 GCA_947372495.1 Comamonadaceae bacterium
ACGTCTTCGATGCGTTTGACGGCACGGGCGCTGGCCTCACCGGCCATGTCCTGGCTGAACTCTTGGTCGCGGAAGACCGTGAGGCCTTCTTTGAGCGAGAGCTGGAACCAGTCGCGGCAGGTGATGCGGTTGCCGGTCCAGTTGTGGAAGTACTCGTGGCCCACGACCGATTCGATGTTGCCGAAGTCCACGTCGGTGGCGGTGTTCGGGTTGGCCAACACGAACTTGGTGTTAAAGATGTTCAGGCCCTTGTTTTCCATCGCGCCCATGTTGAAGTCGCTGGTGGCGACGATCATGAAGCGTTCCAAGTCCAGCGGCAGGCCAAAGCGCGCTTCGTCCCACGCCACGCTGGCCATGAGCGAGTTCATCGCGTGCTCGGTTTTGTCGAGGTCGCCGGGGCGCACGAACACCTGCAGCAAGTGCTCGGTGCCGCTGCGGCTGGTGATGCGCTGCTCGCGTGCGACCAACTGACCGGCCACCAGGGCGAACAGGTAGCAAGGCTTTTTGTGCGGATCAACCCACTTGGCAAAGTGACGGCCGTCTTCCAAGTTGCCTTGTTCGACCAGGTTGCCATTGCTCAGCAGCACCGGGTACTTGGCCTTGTCGGCGCGCAGCGTGACGGTGTAGCTGGCCATCACATCCGGGCGGTCCAGGAAGTAGGTGATGCGGCGAAAGCCCTCGGCCTCGCACTGGGTGAAAAACGTGCCCTGGCTGACGTACAGGCCCGACAGCTGGGTGTTTTTCTCGGGGTTGCAGGTGGTGAAGATTTCCAGATCGAAAGCCTCAGGGCCTTCGGGCAGGTTCTCGAGCACCAGCACATCACCGTCCATCTTGAACGAGGTGCCGCCGCCGTTGACGAGCACGCGTGCCAGGTTGAGCTCTTCGCCGTCCAGACGCAGCGGCTGGGCCGCCACATCGGGGTTGCGGCGCAGGCGCATTTTGTTCAGCACGCGGGTCTTGGTGGGGTCGAGGTCGAACGTCAGATCGACGGTGTCGATCCAGAACGCGGGGGCGGTGTACGCCTCGCGCTCGATCGCCTGGGGTTGTCCTTCACGCATCACTAACTCCGTTTTCGTTGAGGTCTGAGCAGCTCAGAGGCCTTGTTTCAGTGAGGCTTCGATGAACGCATCGAGGTCGCCATCGAGCACTTTTTGGGTGGCCGAAATTTCGACGTTGGTGCGCAAGTCCTTGATGCGGCTGTTGTCCAGCACATAGCTGCGGATCTGGTGACCCCAGCCCACATCGGTCTTGGTGTCTTCGAGCTTTTGTTGCTCTTCCATGCGCTTGCGCATTTCAAAGTCATACAGGCGCGAGCGCAGGCGTTGCCACGCCACATCGCGGTTGCTGTGCTGGCTGCGTCCATCTTGGCACTGCACCACGATGCCCGTGGGGATGTGCGTCAGGCGCACGGCCGAGTCGGTCTTGTTGATGTGCTGACCGCCCGCGCCGCTGGCACGGAAGGTGTCGGTGCGCACGTCAGACGGGTTGATGTTGATCTCAATCGAGTCGTCGATTTCTGGGTAGACAAACAGCGAGGCAAAAGACGTGTGGCGGCCGCCCGAGGAGTCAAAGGGGCTCTTGCGCACCAAGCGGTGCACGCCGGTTTCGGTGCGCAGCAGGCCAAAAGCGTATTCGCCTTCGATCTTGATGGTCGCACCCTTGATGCCTGCGGTGTCGCCTGGCGTTTCGTCTTCGACGGTGGCCTTGAAGCCTTTGCGTTCGGCGTATTTGATGTACTGGCGCAGCAGCATGCTGGCCCAGTCGCACGCTTCGGTGCCGCCTGCGCCGGCTTGGATGTCGACAAAGCAGTTGAGTGGGTCGGCCTCGTGGCGGAACATGCGGCGAAACTCAAGGTCTTCCACCAGCTTGCCCAGTTTGGCAGCTTCAGCTTCGATGGTCTTGAGGCCGTCGTCATCGCCTTCTTCCTTGCTCATCTCGAAGAGTTCAAGGTTGTCGGCCAGCTCGCTGGTCAGGTTGGTGATGGTCACCACCACGCCATCCAGGGCTTTTTTTTCTTTGCCCAGTTCTTGGGCTTTTTTGGGGTCGTTCCAGACCGATGGATCTTCGAGCGATGCGTTGACGGTTCTCAGCCGTTCAGATTTGGCATCGTAGTCAAAGATACCCCCGAAGTTCGTCGGTCCGCGCCGACAGGTCTGCCAAAGTTGCGCCGATTTGGTTGATGTGTTCTGCGTCCATGAGGATTCTTTTCTGTACGGTTCACTAAACCGTCGATTTTCTCATGACTTGCCCCCAGCGGACGGGGGCTGTGGACTTTAAAACTTGCGGCCGTAAGAGAACATGAGCCCAGCGGTGCCCAGCACTTGCATTTGAACCGAATCGTGTTCATTCAAGTTGTAGCCGATGGAGGGGATCACGCCAGGCGAAAAGCCATGGCTGTTGAGGGGAACCTTGTTTTGGTATTTGCCCACATAGCCATAAATGATGCCGGCGCTGACCTTGACGAACAGTTTGGGGTTGTCAAACAGGCCATTGAATTGCTGGCCTGCGTACACGTAAGTGGACGGTTGGCCAAAGGAGTTGCTGAAAAAGCTGATGCCGCAAAAACGCCCGCCAGGCAGTTGTTCGTCGACGGCCACCAGCACCACAGGTTTGTGCTCGGGGCTGTAGCCGAAGTGGTGGGTGTAGGGCGAAAACAGAATCTCGCCCCGGTGTGTGGGCTCGGGCGCGCCTGGCACGGACAAAAAGTCGGGGCAGTAGCGGTTGCCGCTCTCGGCGTGGGCCGTCAGCACACTGGCAGCGAAGGCCAGAAGAAGTCCGATGGTTTTCAAAATGCGCACAAAGGGCCTCGTTCAGCAAAAAACAGGTATTTTAGGTGGCCTGTGTGACAAGGGCTGGGCAGTGGCTCAGGCCAAAAAGTTTTCCAGCAGATCGGCCAGCGCCTGCGGTTGGTCGTGGTGCATCATGTGCCCCGCGTCTTGGATGACCTCCAGCCGCACCTGCGGCACGGACTTCAGGCGCTCGTGGTACTCGGCCAGGGAATAAATGCCTTTCCACCATTGGCTCAGCGAGTCGTCAGAGGCTTCGACCGCCAGCAGGGGCGGTGTGATGCGTTTGTAGGTTTCGAGCGTTTCTTCCACCCGGTAGATGTAGGGGTTGGTCACCTTGTGGGCCGAGTCGCCTAGGATGCGCCACTGACCGTCAGCGCCTTGGCTGGCCCAGTGCTGTGCCAGCCAGTCGGCTTTGTCTTGGGGCAGGCGGCGGTTGGTTTTCATGAGGCGGGCGGCCACGCCTGCGGCATCGGCGTAGGGCTTGAGCTCGTTTTGGCCTTCGCGCTGGGCCTTGAGTTCGTCCAGCCAAGTGGCCATGCGGCCCGGGGCCTGCGAGGGCTTGGCCACAGCCAGGCCAAAGCCTTCGAGGTTGACCAGGCGGCGCACCCGCTCGGGGCGGGCACCGGTGTACATCATGACCACATTGCCGCCCATGCTGTGACCGACCAGGTCGATCGCTTGCTCGGGGTAGAAGTGGTCGAGCAACGCGTCCAGGTCGCCCAGGTAGTCGGGCATCCAATAGCTGTCGGTGGGCGTCGATTCGGTCAGGCCGTAGCCGCGCCAGTCAAAAGCGATGATGGGGCGCTGCTGGACAAAGGCGTCGCTCAGGGCGTCGATCATGAATTGGTAGGAGGCGGCCACGTCCATCCAGCCGTGGGCCAACACCAGCGGTGTGGCCGTGCCTGTGGGGTTGCCCCAGTGGCGTACGTGGTAGCGGCAGCCGCGCAGTGACACAAAAGTGCTCGTGGATTCTCTGGAAACTTGGTACATATCAGCCCCATCATACGGAGACAAACCATGCCAAAGAGTCACCCCCATGACCTTTACGCCAGCGTGCACCAGGCTTTTGGCTGGAAGGTGCCCCCAAACTTCAACATCGCGCAGGTGTGCTGCGGCCGCTGGGCCGCAGGCACCGATGCCGCCCGCCGCGTGGCCATCGTCGGGCACGGGGCTGAGCGCCAGCACAGGCGCTGGACGTTTGCCCAGCTGCAGCAGGCGGCCAACCGCCTGAGCCAGGTCTTGACCCGGCTGGGCGTGCAGCGTGGTGACCGCGTGGCCATCGTCATGCCGCAGCGCTTTGAGACCGCCGTGGCCTACATGGCGGTGCTGCAGATGGGCGCGGTGGCCATGCCGCTGTCGATGCTGTTTGGGCCGGAGGCGCTGTCTTTTCGCATCAACGACAGCCAGGCCCGAGTGGCCATTTGCGACGAAGCGGCCGTGGCGGCGGTGCTGCAGGCGCGGCCCGATTGCCCGGGTTTGCAGACGCTGATTGGCGTGGGCCAGGCCGCCATGCAGGCCGATCTGGACTACGACACGGCGCTGGCCGCCGAGTCAGGCCGGTTCAAGCCCGTGAGCACTCGCGCCGAAGACGCCGCCGTGCTGATCTACACCAGCGGCACCACCGGCAACCCCAAGGGGGC
>CANBTZ010000233.1 GCA_947372495.1 Comamonadaceae bacterium
ATGAACACCTGTCGCCCTACAAACGGCCTTCGATGGTGACGCTGGTGGCCGAGATGCCCATGACCCTGAGTGGCAAGGTGCTCAAGCGCGAGCTGGTCGAGCAGTACAGCCAGCGGTGAAACCCGAGCCATGATCGCGTCCCTTTGTCCTCCTGCAGGAGCTGCGCCCCCGCCGCGATGGGCTTGCGCAGACCACGAGCCATCGCCCCGAGGGCGGGGCTCCCACAAAGAGATGCATCTGGCCACGTCATGGCACTCCCTTGTAGGAGCGGCGCCCCCGCCGCGATGGGCTTGTGCAGATCACGATCCATCGCCCCGAGGGCGGGGCTCCCACAGAGAGATGCATCTGACCACGTCATGTCACTCCCCTGTAGGAGCGGCGCCCCCGCCGCGATGGGCTTGCGCAGACCATGAGCCATCGACCCGAGGGCGGGGCGCCTACACAACCCTGCCCCCTTCGTGCTCGCCAAAGATGGTCTTTCGCAAAGACAGACAAGCCAGGGTCTTGATCTGGGAGAAGATACGGCCATGAACACCCCCACCACCCTTGATGCCACCCAGGTTGCGCATTTGCGCAGCTGGGAAGGCCGCAGCGAAACGCTGGACGACGAGATCAGCGCCGCCCCCTTGCGCGGTCAAAGCGCCCTGCTGGACCGCGACGACGCCTACCAAACCGCTGGCAGCGAAGTGCCACCTTTGTGGCACTGGCTGTACTTTTTGCCGCAGGCGCGGCAAAGCCAGATCGGGCCCGATGGCCACCCCTTGCGCGGGGGCTTTTTGCCACCCGTGCCGCTGCCGCGCCGCATGTGGGCTGGTGGCCGCTTGCAGTGGCAAACCGACAACCCGCTGCGCGTGGGCGACGCCGCGCAAAAGCGCTCGCGCATCGCATCCGTCAAGCACAAGTCGGGCCGCACGGGTGACCTGCTGTTTGTCGAAGTCGAGCATGCTTTCCACAATGCCCAAGGCCTGTGCTTGACCGAAACGCACGACATCGTTTACCGCGCAGCCGCTGTGCCGGGTGCGCCTGAGGTGGCCCCCACCGCGGCCGAGACGGGTGCCCCCTGGCAGCGCGAGTTCGTGCCCGATCCGGTGTCGCTGTTTCGCTATTCGGCGCTCACCTTCAATGGCCACCGCATCCATTACGACCGCAGCTATGTCACGCAAGAAGAAGGCTACCCCGGTCTCATCGTGCACGGCCCGCTGATCGCGACCTTGCTGGTGGACCTGGTGCGCAGGCAAGTGCCTGAGGCGCGTGTCGCCTCATTCCAGTTCCGCGCCGTGCGCCCCACGTTTGATCTGCACCCTTTCCGGCTGAACGGGCGGCCGTCTGCCGACGGTAAAACCATAGACCTTTGGGCCTGCGACCACGAAGGCTGGCTCACCATGCAGGCGCAAGCCACGCTGGCCTGAAGCTGCACGCGCATCTATTTTTGACAACCCATTTCCATCACCACCATGCACGCACCCGACCAATACCAGGATATCCGCGACGCCGTGCGCGACCTCTGCGCCCAGTTCCCTGACGAATACCACCGCAAAGTGGACGAAAAACGCGCCTACCCCGAAGAATTTGTCGATGCGCTGACCAAAGCCGGTTGGATGGCTGCGCTGATCCCGCAGCAATACGGCGGCTCGGGGCTGTCGATGGCCGAAGCCTCGGTCATCATGGAAGAGATCAACCGCTCGGGCGGCAACTCGGGCGCTTGCCACGGCCAGATGTACGTGATGAACTCCATCGTGCGCAGCGGCTCGGACGCGCAGAAAAACACGCTCCTGCCCAAGATCGCCACGGGCGAGTTGCGCATCCAGTCCATGGGCGTGACCGAGCCGACCACCGGATCGGACACCACCAAGCTCAAAACCACCGCCGGCAAAAAAGACGGCCGTTGGGTCATCAACGGCCAAAAGGTCTGGATCTCGCGCATCCAGCACAGCGACTTGATGATTTTGTTGGCCCGCACCACGCCTGCCGACCAAGTGAAAAAACGCTCCGAAGGGCTGTCGTGTTTCCTGATCGACCTCAAGCAAGCGATTGGCAACGGCCTCACCGTGCGCCCCATCCTCAACATGGTCAACCACGAGACCAATGAGCTGTTTTTTGACAACCTCGAAATCCCCGAGGACGCGCTGCTGGGCGAAGAGGGCAAGGGCTTCAAAACCCTGCTCGACGGCCTGAACGCCGAGCGCACCTTGATCGCCGCCGAGTGCATTGGCGACGGCTATTGGTTCATCGACCGTGCCAGCAAATACGCCAACGAGCGCGTGGTGTTTGGCCGCCCGATTGGCCAAAACCAGGGCGTGCAGTTCCCGATCGCTGACGCCTTCATCGAACTCGAAGCCGCCAACCTGATGCGCTGGAAGGCCTGCGAAAAAATCGACGCCATGCAAAACGCCGGGGCCGAAGCCAATATGGCCAAGTACCTCGCGGCCAAGGCCAGCTGGGAAGCGGCCAACGTCTGCCTGCAAACGCACGGCGGTTTTGGCTTTGCTTGCGAGTACGACATCGAGCGCAAGTTCCGCGAGACGCGCTTGTACCAAGTCGCGCCAGTCTCGACCAACATGATCTTCAGCTACGTGGCCGAGCACATCCTCGGGCTGCCCCGTTCGTTTTGATGTTCATCGTGCTTTCGCACACCACCACCCATCGCCCCGAGGGCGGGGCTCCCACAAAAAGCGTGCAGCCCCCCTGTGGGAGCGGCGCCCCCGCCGCGATGAGCGACTTGCACACCACCCCCCATCGCTCCGTCTCCTTAAGGTGCACACGATGACCAGACCTCTGGACGGCATCACCGTCGTCTCTCTCGAACACGCGATCGCCGCGCCGTTTTGTACGCGGCAACTGGCGGACTTGGGCGCACGCGTCATCAAGGTCGAACGCCCCGGAGCAGGCGACTTTGCGCGGGCTTATGACACGCGGGTGCGCGGCCAGGCTTCGCACTTTGTGTGGACCAACCGCTCCAAAGAAAGCCTCACGCTCGACCTCAAAAACCCCGAGGCCATGGCCGTGCTGCGCGGGCTGCTCAAAGATGCTGACGTGCTGGTGCAAAACCTCGCGCCCGGCGCGGCCGCCCGCATGGGCCTGTCGTTTGAAGCCCTCAGCGCCACGCACCCGAAGCTGATCGTCTGCGACATCTCGGGCTATGGCGAAGACGGTCCCTACCGCGACAAAAAAGCCTACGACCTCTTGATACAAAGCGAAGCGGGTTTGTTGTCGATCACCGGCACGCCCGAGGCCCCGTCCAAGGCGGGCAACTCGATGGCCGACATCGCGGCGGGCATGTACGCCTACACCAACATCCTCTCGGCCCTGCTGCTGCGCGGCAAGACCGGCCAAGGCAGCCACATCGACGTGTCCATGCTCGAAGCGTTGGGCGAGTGGATGGGTTACCCGCTGTACTACGCCTTTGAAGGCGCAGCGCCGCCGCCGCGCACGGCCGCGTCGCACGCCAGCATCTACCCCTATGGCCCGTTTGTGGCGGGCGATGGCGGCACTGTGATGCTGGGTCTGCAAAACGAGCGCGAGTGGAAAGTGTTTTGCGAAGTGGTGCTGGGTGATGCGGCTTTGGCCAGCGATGCGCGCTTTTGCACCAACGCCCTGCGCAACGCCAACCGCGCCGAGCTGCAACAACTGATCTTGGGCATGTTCGCCACCATGAGCACGGCCGAGGTCGAAGCGCGCCTGGACCAAGCGCAAATCGCCAACGCCCGCATGAACGACATGGCTGGCGTTTGGGCGCACCCGCAGCTGCAGGCCCGCCAGCGCTGGCAACAGGTGGGCTCGCCCGCTGGTGACATTCCGGCCCTGCTGCCGCCCGGGCGCAACAACCGATACGACTACCGCATGGACCCCGTGCCCGCCGTGGGCGAACACACCGAAGCCATCTTGCACGAGCTGGGTCTGGACGAGGCGGCGGTGCAGGCGCTGCGCAATGCGAAGGCCATTTGAATTGTGATCTTGTAGGAGCCCCGCCCTCGGGGCGATGGGCCGTGGTCTGCTGAAGGCCCATCGCGGCGAGGGCGCCGCTCCTACATAAAAATTGAACCCCAACCAGGAGACAACATGACATCCAACACCGCCCAACTCGCGGCCTTTGCAGCTGGCCTGCGCTTCGAGGACATCCCTGCTCCCGTGGTGAGCAAGATCGAAGACCTGCTGGTCGACTGGTTCGGCTCGGCCGTGGCCGGTCACGGCACGCGACCTGTGGAGACCATTACCCGGTTTGCGCAGGCCATGGGTCCAGCAGAGGGCCCATCCGAAGTCATCATCAACGGCGCACGCACCACGCCGTATTTGGCGGCCATGGCCAATGCCGCTGCCTCGCATGTGGCCGAGCAAGACGATGTGCACAACGGCTCGGTGTTCCACCCGGCCACGGTGGTGTTTCCACCCGCTGTGGCGGTGGCCCAAGCCCTGGGCGCGAGCGGCAA
>CANBTZ010000234.1 GCA_947372495.1 Comamonadaceae bacterium
TCAACAAACGCTGAAGGCGTTCACCATCGGCCCTGGTGCGTCACCAAACCATACCAAAGCGCCCCCATCTCCCGGCCCATGCTGGTCTGCCCGGCCTTGGCGGTGGCGTTGGCCGCCAGGTGCACCATCACCAGCTTTTGCGATGGGTCGACAAAAATGGCCTGGCCGTACACGCCGAGCAGTGCAAAGCGGCGCTGCTGACCGGGGAAAGTCCAGACCTGGTAGCCGTAGCCGTAATACGGCGTGGCCCGAAGCGGCGCAAAGGCCGACGGGTGGCGTTTCCAATCGGTGGCTTCGAGCACAAAGTCGCGCGGCAAGATCTCGCCCAGGTCCGGGCGGTCGGCCCGCGTGCCGTCATTCGCCAGCAGCATGCCTAAGCGGGCGTAGTCGCGGGCGGTGGCGTTGAAGTTGCCGCTGGCGCGCTCCAGCCCATTGGCCCCGGCCCGCCACAGGCCCGAGGTCTCGGCCCCCATGGGCTGCCACAGGCGCGTTTGCAGGTAGCTGCTCAGCGTCTCGCCCGTGGCGCCTTGCAGCACCAGCGCCAGCATGTCGGTCTCGGCACTGGCGTAGTTGAAGCGTTCGCCTTGCGCGTGAAGCCGCTCGGTGATGACCCGCGCACCTTCGGCCGCACCACCCCGGTAGGCGGCCATGCCGTAGCGGGCCAGATCGTCTTTGCCGTCGTAGCGCTCATCAAACTTGGCGCCCGAGGACATGCGCAGCAAATGGCGCACCGTGGTCTCGCCGTAAAGCGTGCCTGCCAGCGTCGGGGCATAACGGTCGGCGCGGTCGTCGAGCGACTCGATGCGCCCCTCGCGCAGGGCCAGGCCCACGGCCATCGCGGTGATGGTCTTGGCCATCGAGTTCGACAAAAAGCGGTGGCTCGCGTTGCGCCCGTATTGGTAACGCTCGACCTGGATGACGCCGTCCTTGATCACCAGCAAGGCCATGACGCGCTGGCGGTTCATGTAGTCGTCGATGCTGAGGCCACTCTCATGGCTGATGCCCCAGCGGTAGGCGGGCTCTTGCGCGGCTTGGGGCAGTTCGAGCGGCTGCGCGGCAGGCGCCATGGCGTTGGCGCGTCCACCCATCAGGCCCGGGATTTCGGCGTGGTGCGTGAACGAACCCACCCGCACGCATTCGTCAAAAAACCAATTGCGCTGGGTGCCCACTGGGTAGCCCTGGTCTTTGCACAGGGCCGCTTCGTCGGGCGCGGCCAGCGCAGCCGTCAGGCTCAGGCAGCCGCCGATGAGCACAAGCCATACAGAGTGAGCAACACGCATAACAGACCTTTCAGACGCCGCCATGCTAGCGCACAGGTGACGCCCCCTGCTACCGAGCCCCTGCACTTTGGTGCAAAGTAGCGCATCTCTCAGGAACCAACCCATGACCTACCAAGCCCTGCAAATCCACAAAGACGACGCCGGTTACCGCTGCACCCTGCAAACGCTCGATGACAGCGCTTTGCCCGAGGGCGATGTGACGGTGCAGGTGGACTACTCCACCCTCAATTACAAAGACGGCCTGGCCATCACGGGCAAAAGCCCGGTGGTGCGCAAATTTCCGCTCACGCCCGGCATTGACCTGTCGGGCACCGTGACCGAGAGCCAGCACCCGCTGTTCAAAGCGGGCGACAAAGTTGTTTTGAACGGCTGGGGCGTGGGCGAGAGCCACAGCGGCGGTCTGGCGCAAAAGGCGCGCCTGAAAGGCGACTGGCTGGTCAAGTTGCCTGCCGCCTTCACCCCGCGCCAGGCCATGGCGATTGGCACCGCAGGCTACACCGCCATGCTGTGCGTGATGGCGCTTGAAAAGCACGGCGTGACGCCCGGCAGTGGCGACATTTTGGTCACCGGCGCAGGCGGTGGCGTGGGCAGCGTGGCGATCGCCTTGCTGGCCAAGTTGGGCTACCGCGTGGTGGCCAGCACAGGCCGCCTGCAAGAAGCCGACTACCTGCGCCAGCTGGGCGCGGCCGACATCATCGACCGGGCCGAGCTGTCTGCCCCCGGCAAGCCACTGGCCAAAGAGCGCTGGGCGGGCGTGGTCGACACCGTGGGCAGCCACACGCTGGCCAACGCTTGCGCCAGCACGAAATACGGCGGCGTAGTCACCGCTTGCGGCCTGGCCCAGGGCATGGACTTTCCATCCAGCGTGGCCCCTTTCATCTTGCGTGGCGTGACGCTGGCGGGCATCGACAGCGTGATGGCCCCGCGTGCCGTGCGCGAGGCGGCCTGGGCACGTTTGGCGCAAGACCTGGACGCCGCGCAGCTGGAGCGCATCACCCGCGAAGTGGGCTTGGCCGACGCCATCGGTCTGGGTGCAGAGATTCTGGCGGGCCAAGTGCGCGGCCGGGTGGTGGTGAACGTGAACCGCTGAAGCGGTCTGCAGCTAAGGGCGCTGGGCGCGGTAAGTGCCCATCGCCTGCGCCACCACACCGCCTTCGGCGTTGCGCAACTGCGCTTCGCAAAAGACCATGGTCTTGCCGCCGCCCACCACCTGGGCCGTGGCCACCAGCGGCCCGGCAGCGGGCTGCATGAAAGACAGGTGCATGTCGACCGCCAGCACCTCACGCAAGTCCTGACCTGCTGCATGGACGCGGCCCAGCGCCACCTGCACCATGGCCTCGTCGAGCTGGGCCATGGCGGCGATGCGTGCAGTTTGTGAAGCGTTGTCGCTCATGCTTGTCCTTGTCGTGTCGTCACTGTGGGCGGGGCAAATAACGGAAGGTGCCCTGCGCCTTGGCCACCACACGGCCTTGGGCGTCGCAGACCTTGGCCTGGCACCAGGCCACATCGTCGTCGCAGCTCACCACCTCGCCTTGCGCGGTCAGAGGGCCACGGCCTGGCTCCAAAAAGCTGGTGTCCAGGTTCAGCGTGACCACGGTTTTCTGAAAGTCCACCCGAGAGACGGCCGCGCTGGCCATCACCACATCAAGCAAAGTGACCACCACCCCACCGTGCACGGCACCGATCACATTGCCCAAGTCGGCATGCGGGTCGAGCGAGATTTGCGCCTTGCCGCCTTCGGAATAATCGCGCTGCATGCCCAGCAAGCGCGTGAACGGCGTCTTCGCAAAGATCGCCAGCGGATCGTCGGAGGTGACGGGTTTCATGGGCGCGCCTTCAGTCGAGCTTGAAGCCAATGTCCTTGAGCATCTTGGCGTCGCGCTCGTAGGCCGTGCGGGCATAGGCGCTGTAGGCCTCGCCCGTCATGAGGTTGGGCTGCATGTCAAAGCTCTCGAGCTGGGTTTGGTGCACTGCGTCGGCCGATGCCTTGCGGAAGGCCGCCGCCAGCTTGGCCGCAATGGCAGGCGGCAGGTTTTTGGGGGCCACCAAGCCCATGGGCGAGTCGATGGTGATGTCAAAACCCGAGGCCTTGACGGTGGGCACGCCCGGATAGCCTTTGAGCGGTTCTTGCGTGAAGGTGGCCAAAAGCCGCGCCTTGCCACCGCGCACCTGCGCGCCAAAGCCGGGGTCGCCATACACGTCCAGGTGCCGCCCGATCAGCGCGGTGAAGGCTTCGCTGCCGCCCTTGAAGGGCACCATGTTGAAAGAGGTGCCCGCCATTTTGGCCAGGCGCTCGGCCACGATGCGGTTGATGCTGATGGCCCCCACCGTGCCCCAACTGATGGCACCGGGGCGCTTCTTGGCGTCGGCCAGCAAGTCGCCCAGCGTCTGCCAAGGCGCATCGGCGGCCACGCAAATGCCTGTCGCCAAATTGAACAGGCCGATCAAATACGTGAAGTCCTTGAGCGGGTCGAAGTTGACCTTTTGCACCAGCGGCGCGCGGATCACCGAGTTGTGCATCACGGCCACGGTATAGCCGTCGGACTCGGGCATGCTCGCGAGCGCGGCCGTACCCATCACGCCGCCCGCACCTGGCTTGTGCATCAGCACCACAGGTTGGCCCAGTTCTTTGGACGCTGCATCGGCCAACGTGCGAAAGATCGGGTCCATCGAGCCGCCGGGCGGAAAGGGCAGCACCAGCTGGATCGGCTTGGTCGGGAAAGCGTCTGCGGGCCGACTTTGGGCCATAGCCGAGCCCCCCACCGCCAGGGCCGACAAAGCCACCAACGCTTGCCTGCGGTCAACCGGGAATCCTGGGGTGCTCATGCTGTCTCCTTGTGTGTGCTCGCAGGTTAAGGGCGACAGCAGGCGGCTCAAATGGCTGAAAAGCACAAAACCGCTGGCAAAAGCTGCCAGGCCTGCGCGCTCGCAGGCAAAATCACCCCCATGAATGCGCTGCCACCCCAAGCCGAACAACCACGCAACCCCCTGCATGGCCTGACCCTGGAGGCCATTGTTCGCGCGCTCGAAGCGCATTACGGCTGGGACGAGTTGGCCGAGCGGATTCCGGTGCGCTGCTTCACGCACGACCCCAGCGTCAACTCCAGCCTGAAGTTTTT
>CANBTZ010000235.1 GCA_947372495.1 Comamonadaceae bacterium
CAAGCGGCCACGTCGGCGAGGGACTGGGTGGTTTGTACACCGCTGCCGTCGCGCAAGGATTTCACCAGCACCAGGTTTTGCGCCAGCTCATCGGCACCGAAGATCAACGCAAAACGGGCGCCACTGCTGTCGGCCTTTTTGAATTGGGATTTCATCGAGCCCATACAGTCCCCCGAGCCAGCATGCATTTGCACCGACACACCTTGCTGACGCAGCAGCTGCAAAGTGGCGATGGCCTGCGGCAAGGCGGCGACATCGGGGATCACGGCATACACATCGGGCGCAGGTGCCTCCTGTGCATCGCCCTGCTCCTTGATCAGCTCCAGCACGCGCTCCACACCCAACGCCCAGCCGACAGCAGGTGCAGGTTTGCCACCCACTTGTTCGATCAGGTAATCGTAGCGGCCACCACCGCAGATCGTGCCTTGCGAACCGAGGCTCTCGGTGATGAACTCGAAAACGGTGAGGTTGTAGTAATCCATGCCGCGCACCAGCCGCGGGTTGATGGTGTAAGTCACGCCGTTGGCGTCCAAAATGGCCTTGACCGCATGGAAATGCGCCAGCGAAGCCTCGCCCAAAAAGTCGAGCAGCTGAGGGGCCGACTCCACCACCGGGAGCATGGCCGGGTTCTTGGTGTCCAAAATGCGCAGCGGGTTGCTGTGCAAGCGGCGCTTGGCGTCTTCGTCGAGCAGCTCGGCGTGTTGCTCAAAGTGCGCGATCAAGGCGGCGCGGTGCGCCTTGCGCTCTTCGGGCTGGCCCAAGCTGTTGAGCTCCAGGCGCACGTCTTTGAGGCCCAGCGCTTTCCACAGGTCGCTGGCCAGCAAGATGAGTTCGGCGTCCACTTCAGGACCACCAAAACCCAGCACCTCGGCACCGATCTGGTGGAACTGACGGTAGCGGCCACGCTGTGGGCGCTCGTGGCGGAACATGGGGCCCATGTAGTACAGGCGCTTGCCGCCCTCGTACAAAAAGTTGTGCTCGACCATGGCGCGCACCAGGCCCGCCGTGCCCTCGGGTCGCAAGGTCAGCTGCTCGCCATTGAGCCGGTCTTCAAAGGAGTACATCTCCTTTTCGACGATGTCGGTCACCTCGCCCAGGCCGCGCACAAAGAGCGCCGTAGGCTCAACAATGGGCAAGCGCACATTGCGGTAAGCGTAACGGGCCATCAGACCGCGCACGCGCTCTTCCAGCCATTCCCAGCGCGCCGAATCGGGCGGCAGGATGTCGTTCATGCCTTTGACGCCCACCAGTTTCTGGGGCTTGGGTTGCTTTGGTGTGTTCTCTGTCATGTGTGCAAGTCAGGCTTTGGCAGTGCCAAAACGGTTCTGAATGTAGTCTTCGACGATGCCTTGGAATTCCTGGGCAATGCCCTCCCCGCGCAGCGTCAGGCGTTTTTCGCCATCGATGAACACCGGCGCTGCGGGCGCCTCGCCCGTGCCCGGCAGGCTGATGCCGATGTCGGCGTGCTTGCTCTCACCCGGGCCGTTGACGATGCAACCCATGACGGCCACTTTGAGGCCTTCGACGCCGGGGTAGCGTGCACGCCAAACAGGCATTTGAGCCCGCAAAAAATCGTCGATCTGCTTGGCCAGCTCCTGGAACGTGGTGCTGGTGGTGCGTCCACACCCCGGGCAGGCAGTGACGCTGGGCACAAACATGCGCAGGCCCAGGGACTGCAAAATCTCGGAGGCGATCACCACCTCTTGGGTGCGCGACTCGCCCGGCTGGGGTGTGAGAGAGACGCGAATCGTGTCGCCAATGCCCTCTTGCAGCAGGATGGACAAGGCGGTGCTTGACGCCACGGTGCCCTTGGTGGCCATGCCGGCCTCGGTCAAGCCCAGGTGCAGGGGGTAGTCGCAGCGTTGGGCCAACTCGCGGTAAACCGAAATCAGGTCTTGCACGCCCGAGACCTTGCAGGACAAGGCGATCTGGGCCCCGTTCATGCCCATGGCTTCGGCGCGTTGTGCCGAGCCAATGGCCGACTGAATCAGCGCCTCGTACATGACCTGGCGGCCCTCATAAGGCTGCGCGCGACGGCTGTTTTGATCCATCAACTCGGCCAGCAGCTCTTGGTCGAGGCTGCCCCAGTTGACCCCGATGCGCACGGGTTTGTTCCAGCGCATGGCGGCGTCGATCATCTGGCCGAACTGGGTGTCGCGCTTATCGCCCTTGCCCACGTTGCCGGGGTTGATGCGGTACTTGGACAGCGCCTCGGCGCAGGCCGGGTGATCGGTCAGCAGGCGGTGGCCGTTGTAATGGAAGTCGCCGATCAAAGGCACGTCGATGCCCATTTTGTCGAGCTGCTCGCGGATGTGCGGCACGGCTTCGGCGGCCTCTGGGGTGTTCACGGTGATGCGAACCATCTCGGAGCCAGCAATTGCCAACTCCTTGACCTGAATGGCGGTCCCAATCACATCCACCGTGTCGGTGTTGGTCATCGATTGCACGCGCACCGGGGCGTTGCCCCCCACCGTGACCACGCGGCTGCCCCAAACCACTTGGGCTTGGCGGCTGCGGCGCTCTGCAGGCGCTGAGATGCGGATAGGCAAAGCGTTGGTCATTCTTTCACCTCGAATCGGGCCACCGATTGCGGTGCATAGGGTTTGAGGTCAAAGGGCTGACCACGCAAGGTGACTTGGACCGCTGCGGCGCGGCCAATGACCACGTTGTAAGGCGTCGGTGGATTGACTTCCAGGCTTTCGCCGGCCTTCAAGAGTTTGTTTTTTTGCTGCCCTTGCGCGTCGCGCACTTCCACCCAAGTGTCAGCCGAGGCCTCCAGCCGAAGGACCGCAGAAGAATTGCTCGCTGCGGCGGTTGCTGGCGCTGCTCTGAGGCTTGCAGCCGATGCCGCGTTCACTGGCGTTGCAGCGATCGGCCCCGAAGCCACAGGCGCAGCAAAAGAGGCTGGTGAAGAGGCTGCAGCAGCAGCGTCTTCCGTGCTCTCGGGATTGGATGCCTGACCCAAAGGCACAGCCGCCTCTTCGACCGAGGCGGAAGCGGCATCATTGACCGCTCCATCGGGCCACCAAGTGTCAGGCGCAGGCAACCAGAGGAAGGCTGCGGTGCCCAGCAGCATCAAGATGGCCAAAATGACCACAGGACGGGCACTGAGGTTCAGCTGGCGGGGGCGCAGCGACACACGCTGCAACCCAGATGTGGGCTCGAGCGCAGGCCGCGCCGTGCCCATGGACGAGACCGCTGCAGGCAACAAGGCCAGCGCAGGCGCTGCGTCGATGCCCAGATGGCGGCACATGGCCGATGTGATCGCACGCAAGAAAGTGGTGCCCCCCTTGATGCTGTCGTATTGGTCGGCTTCGAGCGCTTCTAACTGGCGCACAGGCACCTTGAGTTTCACGGCGAGCACGGCCAAATGCACGCCTTTGGCTTGGCGGGCTTTCTTGAGCAGCTGGCCGGCACTGAGCGCTGGCGATGACGAATCAGAGGTGTCTTCGTGGGTCAGCAGCATCTCTGGCGCTTGGGATGATGGCATCACGGCCCTTTCAGTGGGAGTCAGGCGCAACAGGCACCAGCGGGATGGTCCTTTGCTGCGCGATGCGGTCTTGCACGCGGGTGCGGTCTTTGACATCGCCGGCAAGTTGGCCGCAGGCAGCGTCGATGTCGTCACCGCGTGTCTTGCGGACCGTGGTCACCAAACCGGCCTCCAGCAGGATCTTGGCAAAAGCCTGGACGCTGGCCTGCGGCGAGCGCAGCAGCCCGGAGGCGGGAAACGGGTTGAACGGAATCAGGTTGAACTTACAGCGCAAGCCCGCGTGGCCGTGCTTTCTGACCAAGTCGATCAATTGGCGGGCGTGCTCAGGTTGGTCATTGACACCGTCGAGCATGCAGTATTCAAAGGTGATGAAGTCACGCGGCGCAGAACCCAGGTAACGGGTGCAGGCCTGCAGCAACTCAGCGAGTGGGTATTTGCGGTTGAGCGGCACCAGGTTGTCGCGCAAGTCGTCAAAGGGGGCGTGCAGTGACACCGCCAGCGCCACGGGGCAATCTTGGGCCAGTCGATCGATCATGGGCACCACACCCGAGGTGGACACGGTGACGCGGCGGCGTGAGAGGCCATACCCGTGGTCGTCGAGCATGGCCTTGAGGGCGGGCACCAGCGCAGAATAGTTTTGCAGTGGCTCGCCCATGCCCATCATCACGACGTTGGAGATGATGCGTTCCGTCTTGTTGAAGCGCGACCGCAGCGTGTGCTCGGCAAACCAGAGCTGGGCGGTGATTTCCGCCGTCGTCAGGTTGCGGCTGAAGCCCTGATGGCCGGTTGAGCAGAAACGGCAGCCGACGGCACAACCGGCCTGGCTGGAGATGCACAAGGTGCCGCGGTCGTCTTCGGGGATGAACACCGC
>CANBTZ010000236.1 GCA_947372495.1 Comamonadaceae bacterium
CTTTTGCAGGCCAGGTTCAGCGTCTGGCTGGCAGGTGGTGAGCAATGCCTTGGGCAGGCCAAGACTGGAGAAGGTCAGTCAGACCGACTGCGGCTGACGCGTTCAGCGGACTTCGTCGACCAAAGTTTTGAAGTCGTCGATGTCTTCAAAGCTGCGGTACACGCTGGCAAAACGCACATAGGCCACTTTGTCGAGCTTTTTGAGTTCGCGCATGACCAGCTCGCCAATGCGGTTGGAGGCAACTTCGCGGCTGGGCAGGGCCAGCAGTTTTTCTTCGATGCGCTCGATCGCGCCGTCGACTTGTTCGGTGCTCACGGGGCGTTTGCGCAGGGCCAGGTTCAGGCTGGCGCGCAATTTGTCGCGCTGGTATTCGATGCGCCGACCGTCTTTCTTGACGATGGCCGGGAAGCTCACTTCGGGCTTTTCGTAAGTGGTGAAGCGTTTTTCACAAGCGCCGCACTGGCGACGACGCCGGATGAAGCCCCCATCTTCGGCCAGCCGAGTCTCCACCACTTGGGTGTCGAGGTGACCGCAGAAGGGGCATTTCATGGCGCAGGCCTTATTTGTAGACCGGGAAACGTGCGGTCAGGGCGTTGACCTTGGCGCGCACGGCGGCGATGTTGGCTTCGTCCTTGGGGTTGTCCAGCACGTCGGCGATCAGGTTGGCCGTGATGCGGGCTTCCTCGTCCTTGAAGCCTCGGGTGGTCATGGCGGGAGTGCCAATGCGCACGCCGCTGGTCACGAACGGCTTTTCAGGGTCGTTCGGGATCGCGTTCTTGTTGATCGTCATGTGGGCAGCGCCCAAAGCGGCTTCGGCTTCCTTGCCGGTGATGCCCTTGGCGCGCAGGTCCACCAGCATGACGTGGCTTTGAGTGCCGCCGCTCACGATGCGCAGGCCGCGCTGGGTCAAGGTTTCGGCCACGATCTGGGCGTTCTTGATGACTTGGGCTTGGTAGGCCTTGAACTCAGGCGTCAGCGCTTCTTTGAACGCAATGGCCTTGGCCGCGATCACATGCATCAGCGGGCCGCCTTGCAGGCCAGGGAAGATGGCGCTGTTGATGGCTTTTTCGTGCTCGGCCTTCATCAAGATGATGCCGCCGCGCGGGCCGCGCAGGCTCTTGTGGGTGGTCGACGTCACCACGTCCGCGTGCGGCACGGGGTTGGGGTAGACGCCTGCGGCAATCAAACCCGCGTAGTGGGCCATGTCGACCATGAAGATGGCGCCGACTTCTTTGGCCACTTTGGCAAAGCGGGCCCAGTCGATGTGCAGTGAATAGGCCGAAGCGCCAGCGACGATCAGCTTGGGCTTGTGCTCACGGGCCTTGGCTTCCATCGCGTCGTAGTCGATGGCTTCGTTCTTGTCGAGGCCATAGGACACGACGTTGAACCACTTGCCCGACATGTTCAGGGGCATGCCGTGGGTCAGGTGACCGCCTTCGGCCAGGCTCATGCCCATGATGGTGTCGCCGGGCTTGAGGAAAGCCAGGAACACGGCCTCGTTGGCCGATGCACCGCAATGCGGCTGCACGTTGGCGGCGTCTGCGCCAAAGATCTGCTTGATGCGGTCAATGGCCAGTTGCTCGGCCACGTCCACAAACTCGCAGCCGCCGTAGTAGCGTTTGCCGGGGTAGCCTTCGGCGTATTTGTTGGTCAGCTGCGAGCCTTGCGCGGCCATGACGGCGGGCGAGGCGTAGTTTTCGCTGGCAATCAGCTCGATGTGGTGTTCTTGACGCGCGTTTTCGGCCTGGATGGCGGCAAAAATTTCGGGGTCGGCTTGTTCAATCAGAATGTTGCGGTCGTACATGGCAGTCCTTCAAATGAATGGAACCTTGGCTCAAACAGGGGTGTTGTTGACAAGGGCTGCCCAGGCGAACGGCTGATACCCGTTGCGGACGGTGAGTCCGGTCAAGGTGATGCGCTTCCCAGTGGTTGTTGGCGGGTATCCGCCGGGCTCCACGTCAGAGGCCCGGTCAAGGTCTGAGCCGGTCTCCTATCGCCAGTTGCGCAACGCAGGTAGTGTAGCCGAATCCCCCCGATTGACCGTTGATTCAGGGCCGTTTGGATGCCGCTCTGGGCGGGTTGGTGGCGGATGTGGTCTGCGCTTCAACCAGGCGCTCGAGCAGCTTGTACTCGCTCAACACGCGATCCGTGTAAGTGCTGTCGGCGGCTTGGGGCGAGGTCTGGGCATACGCCCGAAGCCCGTCTTCGATGGAGCCTGCCTCCTGAATGAAGGACTGCAGCGCTCTGGAGCCCACCCGCAGGTTGGTCAGCGGGTCAAACACCGACAAAGGCCCACCAAATCGGCTCAGGGTGTCTTGCTGCGTCTGGCTGTCGATCTGCATCAAGCCCCGGTGGCTGTCGCTGCGCTGGGCAAAGGGGTTGAAGTTCGACTCCACCGCGATCACGGCCAAGATCAGTGTGGGCGGCACTTGGCTGCGCTCGCCCACGCTCCAGGCTTCGGTGACCAAGGCCGCCAGCGGCTCGGGCGAAATGCGGTACTTGCGGCTGAGCCACTGGGTCACGCTCTTTTGCTCGGGTGTCAGCGCTTGGGTGGCAACCGCTGTAGAGCGGCTGGCACCGGGCTCGGCCACTGTGCTGGGGGCTGCGCCATCGTTTTGGCGCGCGTAAATCCAGCCGAGCACGAATTCGTTGGCGGCCGTTTGCATGTCAGGGCGGGCCGCAAAAGTGATGGCCACAGCGATCACAGCCAGGCCCACCGCGGCCATGCCGTGGCGTGTGATCTCGACAAAGCCTTCGCGGATGTCCGAGGCGATGACATGGGTGATCTGCCTCCACGAGAAGGCGGGTGTGCGGGTGCTTGCCATGGGTACTGTGGGGGGTGGGGCGCAGGCTTGTCGCGGCGCTGAGCGCGTGTGGCTTGGCATGCCTTCGCAGTTTTTTTGCCATGCGGTTTTTGAATGCGAAGTGGATTCTAAAAACCGATCAAATAACCTGTCAATTATAAAGAATCAGAAAAATATTCAATATAAGAATAAAAAGAAGGGCAACTGAGGGGCCCTGACGCGATCCAGATCAGGGAAACGGGGCAAATCCCGGCGAAAATAGCCCATGTTCGTTGGCGCTCTGGTGCCGGCACCGATGCCCTTGCGGCTTTTTTTCTTTCTGGCGTTTGACCGTGACCTCTTCTTCCAAACCTGTTGACTTCCAAGCCCTTGACCAATTGACGGGGGGCTTGTTCACCGCGGCCACTTCTGGCGATCGCAGCACCCGCTTGCGCGACTGGCTGCTCACAGAGCCCTCGGTGGAGCAGATGAACGAGGTTTACCACGAGCTGTCGTCGCGCGACAAAGGCGCTGCCAAAGCCCTTCGCGAAAAGCTCGATGAGGTCAAACGCAGCCGAGGACAAGAAGCCCTGGCGGCCGACTGGGCTGCTCGTGCCGAGGCACTTTTGCAAGCCCCCCGCTTGAACATTGCCGATGCACTGGCTTGGCAGCGCGATGCGGCCAAGGCGGGTGCGCCTTTGTCGCGTGAACCTTTGGCCAGTCTTAAAACGCGTTTGGTCGAAGTGGTCAAGCGGGTTGAAGATCTGCAGCACCAAGTGATGGTGCAGCGCGAAGCCGCTGTGTTGCTGGCCCAGCGCATTGAGGTGCAGTCCACCAAACCGATGGCCGAAGGCGAAGCCGCACAAACTGCGCTGCAGGCCGACGTGGCCCATTGGCTGGCCCAAGCCCAGGCCCTCACGCAAGACGCGGTGTGGCCCAGCGTGGACCTCAAGTTTCCGGCGCAAGTCGAGACGGCGCAAAGCCAGCTCCAGGCTGTTTGGGATGGCTTCACGGCTGCATTGCAACAAGCCTTGCAAGCATTGAGCGACGCGCAAGTTGCGCTGCCATCGGTGCCTGTTTGGGCCGACGAAGTTCGCCGCTCCCGTGGCGAAGCGGTGGCGGTCGATGCAGCGGCACCTGCATCTGCATCTGCATCTGCACCTGCCGCAGACAAACCTGCCAAAGTGGCCAAGCCCAAACTGGATGCCGCCCAGCGCCAAGCCTTGCGCGAAGAAGCCACCCAGGCCGTGCTGCTGGTGCTCGAAGCAGTCGAGAAAATCGTTGCCCAAGGTGCGGCACCAGCGGTGACCGAAATGGCGAGCCCGCCAGCCATTGAAAGTGCGAGCCCAGAGCCGATTCAAGCTGCGCCCGAAGGTGCCACCGAAACGGCAAGCGCCGCCGCCACCGAGCCCGTCACCGAACCAGCAAGCGAAGTTGCTGCCTTGCCTGACGCCGCAGCCCAGCTGCACGCGGTGCTCAAGACCCATGGCCGCCATCTCGACACCGCCGTCGATGCGCGTGTGCACGCCGCATTGATCGCCGCAGGCGACGCCCAAGGCTGGCAGCGT
>CANBTZ010000237.1 GCA_947372495.1 Comamonadaceae bacterium
TTATCGGCTTCGAGGGCGTCGAGGTACTTTAAAAACAGCAGCCAGGAGGATTGCTCGGTGTAGTCCAGCTCGCTGGTGCACCCCGCGTCTTTGTGCAGGATGTCATCGATATTTTTAAAGGTTTGCTCAAACATAGGTTTGCATTTTAGGGGTGTTGGCGCACCCCCAAAAAGACCAACGGCGCCCTCAGGCGCCGTCGATTCATGAGCCTGGTTTACTTCTTGCCGAACTTGCTCTTGGCCGCCGTCACGCAGCTGTCTTTGGCGTCGCCTGCCAGTGCGTCGCACTTTTCGATGGCGACTTTGTAGTCGGCGTCTACTTTGTCAGCGGCGGCGTCTTTTTTGGCTTGGCCAATTTCTTTGCCCATCTTGACGTCAGCCAAGGATTTTTGCTCAGCAGCTTTGGCTTCTTGCACGCACACGTTCTTGGCGTTGCCGGCCAGGTCGTCGCATTTTTCCTTGGCCACTTCGTAAGCTGCTTTGGCTTTGACCACTTGCACTTTGTTGCTGTCGGCCGCTTTGCCTGTGTAGCTCAATTCCAGCTCTGCGCGGGCCACTTTTTCTTTGCCTTTGGCTTCTTCTTCGCACACGTCTTTGGCATTGCCCGACTGCGAATGGCAAGCGGCTTTGTCTGCTTTGTAGGTTTCGCTGATGCGCGTCTTGCCCGCTTTGTAGTCGGGCTTGCTCATCATCTCGGCCTGCGCCGCAGTGAGTGACAGCAGGCCCAAGCACAAGAGGGCGGCGTGGAGAGTTTGGCGTGTTTTCATGAAGGTTCCCTTGAAGGTGGTGAAGAAAACCCATTGACGCACGCCGGGCCCTTGCATTTCGGTGCGGCATCGTACGCAAGCAGCGCAAAGGCGGGCATGGGTTCACCTCAAGCATCCAGGTCGTGGCCTTGGGCGTTGGCGGTGATGGAGCATTCATTTGATTTTTTATTGCATATGCAATGATTGCAGATACAATAAAACCATGACGGAAACCCTCAGTCCTTTGGCCAGCCCGATGGGTTGCACCAACCTCAAGTTGCGGCAGTTCATGCGGCGCGTGACGCAGCACTACGACGTGCAGTTGGCCAAGGTGGGTCTGAAAACGACCCAGTACTCCTTGCTCTCTTTCATCGCCAAGTTGGGCCCCATTGGGCAGACCGAGCTGGCGAGCCGCATCAAGATGGGCACGTCCACACTCTCACGCAACCTCAAGCCTTTGGTAGACGCGCAGTGGGTGGAGGTGTCTGCAGGGGCTGACGCCCGAAGCCGCTTGGTGAGCCTGACCGATGCCGGGCGTCTCAAGCGCACCGAAGCGCAGCGCCGCTGGCGCGTGGCGCAAGACGACATCCACCGCATGCTGGGCACCGACAAGGTCGCTCAGCTGCATGATTTGATTGACAGTTCCATGGCTTTGCTCGAACCCTTGGCCGATGTGGCCAGCGGTGAGTGAATTCAAACCACCCCTGAACGGAAACCCCATGAATTCACCGTTTGCAGCCAACCCTTTGCTGACCGGGCCGATCTTGCCCATCTTGTTGCGCTTTTCTTTGCCCAACATGGTGGCCATGTTGGCCACGGCGTTGGCGGCCATCGCCGAGACCAGCTATGTGGGGCACTTTGGTGCCCCGGCCTTGGCGGGCATGGCGTTGGTGTTTCCGTTTGTGATGCTGCAAACCATGATGTCTGCCGGGGCCATGGGCGGCGGTGTGTCGTCTGCCGTGAGTCGGGCTTTGGGTGCGGGCGACGCTGCGCGGGCCAATGTGCTGGCGGTCCATGCCTTGTGGATTGGCTGCTCGCTGGGCCTGGTGTTCATGCTTTTGATGGCGCTGTTGGGCGAGGCGATGATGTCCGCGCTGGGCGGCAAGGGCGAGGCTTTGGCCCAAGCCGTGGCGTATTGCGAGGTGGCTTTTTTGGGTTCCATCTTCGTGTGGATCGTGAACACGCTGTCTTCGGTGATACGCGGCAGCGGCAACATGTTGGTGCCCTCGGTCACACTGTTTGTGGTGGCCTTGGCGCAGGTGCTGTTGGGTGGAGCGCTGGGCCTGGGCTGGGGGCCGCTGCCGCAACTGGGCATGCACGGCGTGGCGGCGGGCGGTGTGTTGGCCAACTTGGGCGGAGCGGTTTTTTTGTGGGTGTACTTGTCGTCGGGGCGCGGCAAGATTCGGCTCACGGTGCGCAACACGCCGCTGGACCCCCAGCACCTGATGGACATTTTGCGGGTGGGCGCCGTGGCGTGCATTTCGCCTTTTCAAACGGTGCTGACCATCTTGATCTTGACCCGTTTGGTAGCCACTTTTGGCACTGAAGCTTTGGCAGGTTATGGCATCGGCACGCGCTTGGAGTTTTTGTTGGTGCCCATTGCTTTTGCCGTGGGCGTGGCCTCGGTGCCGCTGGTGGGCATGGCCATTGGCGCAGGCCGCATTACCCGTGCCCGGCGGGCCGCATGGACTGCCGCTGCCGTGGCCACCGCTTTGTTGGGTGTGCTGGGCCTGATCGTCACGTTGGCGCCTGATGTGTGGACGTCCTTGTATTCCCAAGACCCCTCGGTGCTCGCGTCTGCAGGCAGCTACTTTTTGTGGGCCGGGCCTTTTTATGGGTTTTTTGGTTTGGGCTTGTGCCTGTATTTCTCGTCATTGGGCGCAGGCAAAGCCATTGGCCCCGTGATCGCAGGCACGCTGCGCCTGCTGGTGGTGGCCGTGGGGGGCTGGTTGCTGGCCTCGTGGCAGTCGCCCGCCTGGATGATCTTTGCCCTGGTGGGCGCAGGCATGGCGGTCTATGGCCTGAGCACGGTGCTGATCGTCAAGATGACCCCTTGGGGCGAGGAAGCCAGCCAGGCTTGAATTGCGAGGCGGCTGCGCTTCTGGGCAGTTTGCGCTGGTGTGAGAGATCAGCGCTGGATCACCTTGAGCAAGGTGTATTTCAGGTTTGGCGCATCGGCAGGCGGGTTGTCGAGGCGGTCCTTGCGCACGCGCAGCGAGTAGCGCACGCCTGGTTCGGGCTCAAAGCCGTCGATGCTGCCGTGCAGTGTGGTCCATTTTTTCTTTTTGGGGGCGAGTTCGCGCACTTGCAGGCATTGCGCGTTCACCACGCCTGTGCAGGGACGGCGCTGTGCGGCCACTTGCAGGGTGACGGCGCTGCTCATCCAGGGGCGCACGCAGCTGGCCAGTTCCGCATGCCAGACATGACCCGTAGAGGCTTTGCAGCCGTGCACGTCCTCATCGTTGCCGGTCATGGGCGGCGCCATCTGAGCCGTTTGCGGGCAGGGCCCCGTGCTCAGCAAGTTGGCCTGAGCCGCGTTCAGCAGGCAGCGGTTGGCAAATGTTTGGGGGGCCGCTTGGCCCGCCACTTGGCCGCACAGGGGCGCGTATTCGCGGGTGCAGACTTGGGCGCTGGACGGGCCACAGGACAGCAGGCCCAAGCCGAGCAGCAGGGCACCAACCATGTGTGGGGTCATGGGGTGGGTTTCATTCGGCCTTGACGTTGGCCGCCTTGATGACTTTGCCCCAGCGTTCGTATTCGGCTTTGATGTAGCCCGCAAATTCGGCAGGCGATTTGCTGGGGTGCACCGATGCGCCGATGGCGGCAAAGCGGTCTTGCACCTCTTTGCTGGCCAGGCCTTTGGCGATGGCGGTGTGCATCTTCTGCACGATCTCGGGTGGTGTGCCCGCAGGTGCACCCAAGCCAAACCATGGCGCCACGACCAGGCCTGGGTAGCCCGACTCTTTGGCGGTGGGCACGTTGGGCAGTTGGGGCGATCGTTTGTCAGACAGCACGGCCAGGGCCTTGATGCGCTCGGCCTTGATTTGCGGCATGGCCACGACCAGCGAGCTTTGGAAATCGAGCTGGGTCGAACCGCCGATCAAGTCCTGGATTTGTTGCGTCGCGCCTTTGTAGGGGATGTGGTTGAGCTGTGTGCCCGACTGCATCTGGAACAGCTCGGCCGCCAGGTGCGGCACGGTGGCCACGCCGGGTGTGCCAAAGGCCAGCTTGCCGGGGTTGCCCTTGGCTTGGCTGGCCAGTTCGGCCAGGGTGTTGAAAGGCGCGTTGTTGTTGGCCACCACGATGGGCGTCATCGACACCATGTCGCTGATGGGCGCAAAGTCTTTGAAGGTGTCGAACGGGGCGTTGCCCAGATGCGGTGCAATGGCCACCGTGATGACCAAGAGGCCAATGGTGTAGCCGTCAGCAGGGGCCTTGGCCAGCAGTCCATGGCCCAGGGTGCCGTTGCCGCCGGGTTTGTTGTCCACCACCACGGTTTGCTTGAACTCCTCGCGCAGGATGTTGGCCGCTTCGCGGGCCACCAGATCGGTGGGGCCGCCTGCCGGGAACGGCACGATCAGCCGGATGGGTTTGCT
>CANBTZ010000238.1 GCA_947372495.1 Comamonadaceae bacterium
GGTAGAGCTGAAAGTCCCGCTCTTGCTCGGTCCAAGGCAGGTCCTTGCGGCGGTGCACGATGGGCAGGTAAGCCGTCAACAGCGCATTGCCGACGCTTCGCATCATCTCGAAGCTGCGCGCCATGCCCAGCTCAGAAAAATCGTCAAAAAACACCCCACCCACACCGCGCTGCTCGCTGCGGTGCTTGTTGCAAAAATAATCGTCGCACCAGGTTTTGAATCGCGGGTAAAGCGAAGCGCCAAAGGGGTCGAGCGCGTCCTTACAGGTCTGATGAAAATGCACCGCGTCCTCGTCGTGGCCGTAATACGGCGTGAGGTCCAGGCCGCCGCCAAACCAGGCCACCGGCTCTTTGCCCTCGGGCTTGGCCGCGATCATGCGCACGTTCATGTGCACCGTGGGCACATGCGGGTTGCGTGGGTGAAACACCAGCGACACGCCCATGGCCTCAAACGGTGCCCCCGCCAGCTCGGGGCGGTGCTGCGTGGCCGAAGGCGGCAACTGTGGACCGGTCACATGCGAAAAGCCACACCCAGCGCGCTCGAACACCGGGCCGCCTTCCATGATTTGGGTGATGCCGCTGCCCTGCAGCTTTTCACCTGCAGGTTTTTGCCAAGCATCGGTCACAAACGGGGTGGCGTCGATCTCGTTCAGGGCACCGGTGATGCGCTGCTGCAGTCCAGTCAGGTAGTGGCGGACATCCGCGATGGCAAACGTGGCGCTCATGGGTCAATCTTTCTTGCTGGCAGGACGCCAAGGCACGATGGGGCTGGCCTGCTGCGGGTGGTAGCCCTGTGCATCGCCATAAATCCGGGCCATTTCGGCGTAATCCTCGTCCTCACGCCCCGTCAAATGGATGAAGACTGTGAACACAATTTGTTTGCGACCCCAGTCGAACTTGACCAAGGCCAGTGGCACCTGCGCGCCCACCGCCACTTGGTAGTAGCCGCTGCGCCAGCCGGGTGTGAAGCGACGCGTGCCTTCGGGCGCCACCACCAGCCACAGCAAGCGATCTTGCTGCTGGTGCTCGCGAAACACATCGACCGTGGCCCCGACCACGCCGCGCGGCGAGCTGCGGTCGATCGGCAAGCCGCCGACCCAGCGCAGCCAAGCGCCAAAGACCGGCACTTTGAACAAGGAATCTTTGGCCCAAAAATACGCCGGAAGTCCCAGCGACCATTTGCCCAAAATACCGACGATGAAGTCCCAATTGCTCGTGTGCGGGTACACCGCGATCACGCCTTGCAGGCTGGGCAAACCTTCAAATTGGACGGACCAGCCCATGCGGGCCAGGATCCAGCGTGCCAGCGCCGAGCCTTTGAACTGAACGGGGTGTGGTGTGCTCATGGGGGAACTCATGGGGGTGCCTCAGTGTTTGATGGCCCGGTAGCCGATGTCGCGGCGGTACTGCATGCCGTCAAAATGGATGCCTTGTGCCAGCTCGTAAGCCTTTTGCTGCGCCTGCTTGACCGAGTCGGCCAAGGCGGTCACGCACAGCACCCGGCCGCCCGAGGTCACGGTCTGGCCAGCCTGCGACGTCGTGCCAGCATGGAACACCATGGCGTCCAGGCTGTCGGCTGGCAGACCGGTGATGGCATCACCCTTGCATGGGTGCATGGGGTAACCCGACGCGGCCATGACCACGCCCAGCGCCACGCGGCGGTCCCAGTCGAGCTCGACCTTGTCCAAGCCTTCGGCCGTGGCGGCCATCATCACGTCGAACAGGTCGGTCTTGAGGCGCATCATGATCGGCTGTGTTTCCGGATCGCCCATGCGGCAGTTGAACTCCAGCGTCTTGGGTTTGCCCTGCGCGTCGATCATCAAGCCCGCGTACAAAAAGCCGGTGTAAGGAATACCGTCTTTTTCCATGCCCCGGATGGTGGGCAAAATCACCTCGCGCATGGCGCGGGCGTGCACCTCGGCCGTCACCACGGGCGCGGGCGAATACGCGCCCATGCCGCCCGTGTTGGGGCCCTCGTCACCGTCGAGCAAGCGTTTGTGGTCCTGGCTGGTGGCCAGGGCCGTCACATTCTTGCCATCGCACAGCACGATGAAGCTGGCTTCTTCGCCTTGCAAAAATTCCTCGATCACCACCCTGGCGCCGCCTGCGTTGTGCGCCACGCCCAGGGTGTTGTCCACCAGCATGAAGTCCACGGCCTCATGCGCTTCGGCCAACGTCATGGCCACGACCACGCCCTTGCCTGCGGCCAGGCCATCGGCCTTGACCACGATGGGCGCACCCATGCGGTCCACATAGGCGTGGGCCGCCACCGGGTCGGTGAAAGTGTCGAACTCGGCTGTCGGGATCTGGTGACGCGCCATGAAGGCTTTGGAAAACGCCTTGGAACTTTCGAGTTGGGCTGCGGCCTGGGTTGGGCCAAAGATGCGCAGGCTGTGTGCGCGGAACTCGTCCACCACACCTGCGGCCAGTGGGGCCTCAGGGCCCACCACGGTGAGCACGATGTGGTTGTCCTGCGCCCATTGGCGCAAGGCCAACACATCGGTGATCGGCACATTGATCAATGTCTTGTCACGCGCTGTGCCCCCATTGCCCGGGGCCACATAGACCTGCTGCACTTTGGGCGACTGGGCCATTTTCCAGGCCAGGGCGTGTTCACGGCCACCATTGCCGACGATCAATACTTTCATCCAACTTCCTTGAATTTTTGAGGGGGGCTTATTCGGCGATTTCGGCGTTGTGGAACACGTTTTGCACGTCGTCCAGGTCTTCCAGCACATCGAGCAGTTTTTGCATGCGAGCGGCATCGTCGCCCGACAGCTCAATGCTGTTTTCAGCGCGCATGGTCACTTCGGCCATATCGGCCACCAGGCCTGCAGCTTCGAGCGCGTTTTTGACGGCTTCAAAGTCACCGTAGGCGGTCAGCACCTCGATGGCACCTTCTTCGTCGGTGATCACATCTTCTGCACCCGCTTCCAAGGCCACTTCCATGACCTTGTCTTCGCTCGTGCCAGGCGCAAAAATCAGCTGGCCGCAATGCTTGAACTGGAAAGCCACCGAGCCTTCGGTGCCCATGTTGCCGCCGTATTTGCTGAAGGCGTGGCGCACATCGGCCACGGTGCGCACACGGTTGTCGGTCATGGTGTCCACAAGGATGGCCGCGCCCCCGATGCCGTAGCCTTCGTAGCGGATTTCTTCGTAGTTCACGCCTTCGAGGTTGCCGGTGGCCTTGTCGATGTTGCGCTTGATGGTGTCGGCAGGCATGTTGGCCGCCTTGGCCTTGTCAATGGCCAGACGCAGGCGAGGGTTGGCCAAGGGGTCCCCACCGCCCGTGCGCGCGGCGACCATGATCTCGCGCACACACCGGGTCCAGATGCGCTGACGCTTTTCGTCCTGACGCCCTTTGCGGTGCTGAATATTTGCCCATTTGCTGTGGCCAGCCATTGGAAAGTCCTTGTTTGTTGATTTAATCTGGCTGAGATTTTACTTTTGAACCCCGTGGAGCCATTTTCATGACCGAACCGATGCCCATTGCCCAGAATGCCCATGCGCATTGCGCCCTGCTGCCCGGCCTGGCCAACCGCCACGGCCTGATCTCCGGCGCCACGGGCACAGGCAAAACCGTCACCTTGCAGACCCTGGCCGAAAACTTCTCCCGCATCGGGGTGCCGGTCTTCATGGCCGATGTCAAAGGCGACCTGACGGGCATCAGCCAGGCGGGGCAGCTTTCACCCAAACTTGCCGCTGTGCTGGCCGAACGGGACATGAAGCCCCCCGAGCCGCTGGCCTGCCCCACCACTTTGTGGGACGTGTTTGGCGAGCAAGGCCACCCGGTGCGCGCCACCGTGAGCGACATGGGCCCGCTCTTGCTGGCCCGCATGCTGGGTCTGAACGAAACCCAGGCCGGGGTGCTGAGTCTGGTTTTCAAGATCGCCGACGACCACGGCCTGCTGCTGCTCGACATGAAAGACCTGCGCGCTGTGCTGCAGCACGCGGGCGACAACGCCAAACAGTTCACCACCGAGTACGGCAACATCAGCGCCGCCAGCATTGGCGCCATCCAGCGCGGGCTGCTGCAGATTGAGCAGCAAGGCGGCGACCAGTTCTTTGGCGAGCCCATGCTCAACATCCAGGACTTCATGCAAACCGACGAGCGTGGGCTGGGTGAGGTCAACATCCTGGCCGCCGACAAGCTGCTGAACGCCCCGCGCCTGTACGCCACCTTTTTGCTTTGGATGCTGTCCGAACTGTTCGAGCAACTGCCCGAAATCGGCGACCCCGAAAAACCCAAGCTGGTGTTCTTCTTTGACGAAGCGCACCTGCTGTTCAAGGACGCACCGCAGGCCCTGGTCGAGCGCATCGAGCTGGTGGTGCGCCTG
>CANBTZ010000239.1 GCA_947372495.1 Comamonadaceae bacterium
GCGATTTCGCGGCGAATGCCGTCCTCGGGGGTTTCTGCGGCTTCCATGAAGCCCGTGATCAGCGCAAAGCGCCGCCCAGGCCAGGCCGCGTTGCGGGCCAACAGAATCTGATCACCCACCTGCACAATGCCCGCCAGCACAGGCGTCGGGTTGTTCCAGTGGGTGAAGTCGCAAGCGGTGCAGCGCAGGCGCATGACTTCGCCACCGTCTTCGAGCTGGGTCACCCAAGCCAGGGGCGTGGCGCATTGTGGGCAAAAACGGAATTCAGCCATGGGGCATCCTGAGGTTCAGGCGGGGAACACGCCTGTAGACAAGTAACGATCACCGCGATCGCACACGATGAACACGATGGTCGCGTTATGCACCGTTTTTGCAATCTCCTGCGCGACCCAGCAAGCACCAGCGGCCGAGATGCCCGCAAAAATGCCTTCGGTGCGGGCCAGCTCACGGCAGGTGTCTTCGGCATCGCCCTGGCTCACATACACCAGCTCGTCCACGCCGCTCGGGTCATAAATTTTGGGCAGGTATTCCTCGGGCCACTTGCGGATGCCTGGAATGCGCGAGCCTTCGCTGGGCTGAGCGCCAATGATGCGAATGGCCGGGTTCTTTTCTTTCAAAAAGCGCGACACGCCTGTGATGGTGCCGGTGGTGCCCATGGCGCTCACAAAATGGGTGATTTGGCCGCCAGTCTGTGCCCAGATTTCAGGGCCAGTGGTCTCGTAGTGGATGCGCGGGTTGTCGGGGTTGGAAAACTGGTCGAGGATGCGTCCCTTGCCTTGCGCGGCCATGCTGTCGGCCAGGTCACGGGCGTATTCCATGCCGCCGCTCTTGGGGGTGAGGATCAGCTCAGCGCCAAACGCCTTCATGGTCTGGGCGCGCTCGATCGACAGGTCCTCGGGCATGATCAAAATCATGCGGTAGCCCTTGATGGCCGCGGCCATGGCCAGCGCGATGCCCGTGTTGCCCGAGGTGGCTTCGATCAGGGTGTCACCCGGTTTGATCTCGCCGCGCTCTTCGGCCCGACGGATCATCGACAGGGCCGGACGGTCCTTGACCGAACCGGCGGGGTTGTTGCCTTCGAGCTTGCCCAAAATGACGTTGCCACGGGCCAGGTTGTCGGCCGCGCTCAGGCGCTGCAAAGCCACGAGCGGGGTGTTGCCGATGGCGTCTTCAATGGTCGGATAAATCATGCCCGTACTGTGCCATAAGTCCGATGGCGAATCGCCACCCAAGGCGGCTGCATGAAAGCGTTAAACCCCGCCTTGCGGGTGCGTGGGGTCGATCCACAACACGGTCTCGGGTTTCTCCACCGGGTCGATGTCCATGTTCACCGCGACGGCCTGGCCGTCGCTGCGGCACAGCACGCATTCGAGGGTTTCGTCTGCGCTGGCGTTGATTTCCTGGTGCGGCACAAAGGGGGGCACATAGATGAAGTCGCCTGGGCCAGCTTCGGCTGTGAATTCCAGCGCATCGCCCCAGCGCATGCGTGCGCGCCCTTTGACGACATAAATCACGCTTTCAAGGGGGCCATGGTGGTGCGCGCCGGTTTTGGCGTTGGGGTGGATGTGCACCGTGCCCGCCCACAGCTTTTGCGCGCCCACGCGCGCAAACGTGATGGCCGCCTTGCGGTCCATGCCGGGGGTCGAGGGCACATTGCCGTCAAGTTGATCGCCCTTCACAACGCGCACGCCATCGTGCTTCCAGTCGGTGGGGGTATGGGTGTGGGCGTGATCATCAGACATGGTGGCCTTTGAGCAAAAGAAATTGGTCAGACTTTAGCAGCAGGGCTGAGGCTTGGGCAACGGCGGCTGCGCAAGAACCGCTTATTAGGTATATTCCACCCCTCGTTGCCGCGCCCGTACCCTTTTTCTCCATCCAACTTTCAGCATCCATGTCAGACCGTTCCTCAGTAGATGTTGTTTACCTTTGGGTCGATGGCAACGATGCGCAGTGGCGACAGAAACGTCAAAGGCATTTCAATGCATTGAACAACGAGAGTTTCGAAGCGCTTGCACCCCACAGCAATGTCGAGGGTCGCTACCGAAACAACGATGAACTGCGTTTCAGCTTGCGTGCCTTGGAAAAATTCTTTCCTGAACACGGACACATTTATTTGGTGACAGACGGACAAGCCCCTTCTTGGCTGAAACCGTCGCAGCAACTGACCCTCATTGATCACAGGGAATTGATCCCGAGCGAAGCACTGCCCACCTTCGACTCGAGCAACATCGAATCGTATATCCACCACATCCCTGGTCTTTCTGAGCGCTATTTTTATCTGAACGATGACGTGTTCTTCGGCGCACCTGTGCGCATGGAAGACTGGTTCTCAGCAACAGGTGTTTACGTCTCCTGGTCCGAAGACCCAGAAGTCACTGGCGAGCACATGGATGCGCAATCCAACTCGCTCGAAAACGCGAGCCGCCTGTCCAAGGCTTGGCTCGAAAACAAAGCCCAGCCTTTGCCCGCGTCCGAGGCGCACTCACGGCCCTTGGACCCCACTTACCGCCACACCCGACGCACGTTTTCACACTCGCCCCGCCCCATGCTGAAATCGATGTTGCTGGAGCTGGAGCGAGATGCCCTGTCGATGTTCGAGAGCGTAAGGTCCAATGTGTTCAGGACCTGGAACAGGCCCACCATCATTTCTGACTTTGTGCCGCGCTGGGCGCTGGCGCACGGCCTGGCCGAGCTCAAAGCCCACAGCCACCTGTACATCTCGACAGGCACATGCCTGGACAGCACTGAGTTGAGTGACCTGCAGCAACAATTTGGCAAGCTGGATTTCTTTTGCATCAACGACACAACGGATGATGCGCACACCGATGATCCCAGGCACCTGCTGATCCAATCCACCTTGGCGACCATCCTGCCCGATCCATCCAGCCACGAGGGCTGAACGACCTGACTGACTAAAAGTTGCGGTCAAGTCGTTCAAAATGGTCCCAAATTTGTGTCATAATTTCATTTTTACGATCCGCCCGGGTGGTGAAATTGGTAGACTCAGGGGACTCAAAATCCCCCGCCGCAAGGCGTGCCGGTTCGAGTCCGGCCCCGGGCACCAATATAGAAATTCAGCATCCATGCTGATTTCCAATGAAAAAAGGCCAATCCGACAGGATTGGCCTTTTTTCTTGCCAACATGCGAATGACGAACTCCAGGCCGTCATTCAGCACCTCAAGTTTTTATATGCGCCGCGCGCATCCGCGCCTGGACCAGTGATTCGTCCATCACCATGAGTGACCCTGGCGCCTGAGCACCCGGCTCTATTTTTAAGACCCAAACGCGCCCAGAGTATGGAAATCCATGGCGACCTTCAATTCGTGCACTGATGGCTTGGCGTCGGTTGATACCGACATCCAGCCCACCTGAAGGCAACCGAATGGGTGTGGGAGACAAGGTGACACTGGACAAAACCGTGTGCTCATCCATCACGAAGTCAGCCTCGCCTTGTCGCTTTTCAAGTGCTCTGTAATGCATGGTGAATACATGGTGACCGGGCTCAACAGAAATCGGCGCGAGCTCCACGGGTCTCATCCAACGTTGCCATACAAAATGCACTTGATTGTTTTCGACGAAGGCCAAGAGTCCTGTGAATCGGTCTCCCAATGCATACAAGACCCCCTCATCGCCCGCAGCAAAATCAAACTCCACAGACAAGTCAAAGCAGCGGTCAGCGATGAGCGGTGAAACGATCACACTGGGGATGGATTGCCCGCCGGGATAGAACTGGCGAGCCAGATTTGCACTTGCCAACTCGTGCGGAGGCAGCGTAATGGCCCTGAGCGTGTCTCGGTTATCCAGTGGGTACACATAGTTTGCAAATGCATCGGCCTCAAATGCCTCTATCAGTGCATGCAGTTTGTCGGGTTGCTGGCTTGCCAAGTCATGGATTTCACAAGGGTCATTCACCAAATCAAACATCATCCAACGGTCCAAATCAATTGCTGAACCTGGAGGTTGCAAAGAAACAATTTTCCAGCCGTCCTGGATGTATCCACGGTTGCCTTCAAGTTCGTAATGCTGACGGCTTCGCGCAGTGGGATGCTGACTGTCATTGAGCATGCCAGCAAAGCTTTTGCCATCCATGCCACGCGTACGGAACCCATTGAAGGTTTCCGGATATGGGGTGCCGATCAAATCCATCACGGTAGGCGCTATATCGGTCACATGAACCCACTGATTGCGCATCTCACCACGACCGCGAATGCCTTTGGGCCAATGGGCAATCAAAGGAACACGGATTCCTCCGGCCATGGGTGTGCGCTTGTAGTAACGGTAAGGGGTGTTGGACACTTGCGTCCAACCTGTGGGATAGGCCG
>CANBTZ010000240.1 GCA_947372495.1 Comamonadaceae bacterium
GGGCCGCTCAAAAACATCAGGCCAGGAGCCACGCCGCACACCCGCAATGGGGCCAAAGCTTGTGCCTGCAAGGCCACCGAACGTTCGAGTGCCAATTTGGAGACGGTGTACGAGAAATAGTCGGGGTTCAGGTTGAACACCTTCTGGTCCAAAACATGGACCACGCTGCGCTGGCCGGGGGCAGCATTGGGCGCGGCTTGTTGGGCCATCAATGAGGCCAGCAACAGCGGTGCAACCAGGTTCACCTCCAGCTGCTGGCGGGCGCCACTCAGGTCCATCGCAACCCCGGAGTCGGGCTCGAACAGCGATGCGTTGTTCACCAGGCAATCCAGTGGCCCAGTGGTTTGCGTGATGTGGGCCATCATGCGCTCGACTTCGGCAGTTTGCGCAAGGTCGGCCTGCACCAGGCGAACATCGGCGCCCCGTGCTTGCAGCTCGGCCTGCAGGGCCTGGGCGGCATCGGCCGAGCGCTGGTAATGGCACCAGACCTGCCAGCCCGCTTGCGCAAAGGCTCGGCACAGGGCCGCGCCCAGACGCAGCGCACCGCCAGTGATCAGAACGTGTTTCAAGGTGATTCCACGGGGGAGAGAAAGACCCGCAATTATCGGTGATGGGCTGACCGCTCGCCTGCGCAGGGCCTATGCCTGCCTGTGGGCGCGGCGCCCCCGCCGCGATGGGCAACTGCAAACCGCAGGCCATCGCCCCGAGGGCGGGGCTCCCACACAGGGCGATAATCGCTGCGTGACCCCAACCGCCTTCATTTCCAGCGAACTCGCCCAACGCATCCAGCACGCCATCACCCAAGCGGGCGGCTGGCTCGGGTTTGACCGCTTCATGGCCATGGCGCTGTACGAGCCGGGCTTGGGCTACTACACCAACCGCCTGCAAAAGTTCGGGGCCATGCCCGCCAGTGGCAGCGATTTCGTCACCGCGCCGGGCCTCACGCCCCTGTTTGGGCAGACGCTGGCGGTGCAGGTGCAGCAAGCCCTGCAGGCCACGGGCACGGCCGAGGTCTGGGAGTTCGGGGCTGGCACAGGCGCGCTGGCCTTGCAGCTGCTGGACAACCTGGGCGACGCCGTTGAGCGCTACACCATCATCGACCTGTCGGGCACCCTGCGCGAGCGCCAGGCCCAGACACTGCAGTCCCATGCCCACAAAGTGCGTTGGCTGGACGCGTGGCCAGCCGCCATGGACGGCGTGGTGGTCGGCAACGAGGTGCTGGACGCCATGCCTGTGCAGCTCTTGCAGCGCACGGGCGGTGTTTGGCACGAGCGTGGTGTGGTGGTGCAGGGCGGTGCTTTTGCCTGGCAAGACCGCATCACCGATTTGCGCCCGCCTTTGGAGGTGGACGGCGAGCACGACTACCTGACCGAAATCCACCCACAGGCCGAGGCCTTCATCGCCAGCTTGGCCGAGCGTTTGCTGGCCGGCCAAGGCGGGGCCGCGTTTTTCCTGGACTACGGCTTTCCCGAGAGCGAGTACTTCCACCCCCAGCGCCACATGGGCACCGTGATGTGCCACCAGCTGCACCAGGCCGATCCCGATCCGCTGGTCGCGGTGGGCCAGAAAGACATCACCGCCCATGTGAACTTCACCGGGGTGGCCCTGGCCGGGCAAAACGCAGGGCTGCAGGTGTTGGGCTACACCTCGCAAGCGCGTTTTCTGTTGAATCTGGGTCTGGCCGAGCGCATGGCGGCGAGCACGCTGGCCGAGCGCAGCCAGGCGCAACGTCTTTTGGCCGAGCACGAAATGGGCGAGCTGTTCAAAGTGGTGGGTTTTGCCAGCACGGACGACTGGCAAGCCCAGGGCTTTGTTGCGGGTGATCGCAGTCACCGGCTGTGACAGCGCGATGTTCCGCTGGCTGATCGTCACTTTTCTGGCTCTGATCATTTTCAGCGGCCTGCAGCCTTGGCTGCAAAAACTGGGCTTTGGCCGCTTGCCGGGCGACATCCGTTTTCGGCTGTTCGGCCGGGAATGGTTCATCCCATTGGCCAGCACCTTGCTATTGAGCATGCTGGCGGCGTTAATTGCCCGCTGGCTTTGACGCTTGGGCTTTGCTTGCGCCTGGGTCGATTTGAGGGGGCCAGATGAGAACGTGTTACAGTGCGACCACGCCATTGGCGACTTATGCCCATCTTGCTCTTTCCGAGCCGATAGCGCATCCCGGCAGAGGGATGCCAGTCTTGTCCTCCACTGTGCCCATCGCCCGCCGTGCTCTTTGCAGAGACGGCACAACGATTTTTTGCTTCCTTTTGAGATCACCTCTGCACGGTGATGTTCTTTGACAGCGCCTGCGGGGCTGTCCATCGGGGGCGTTTTTTGGCACCAGGACATGCCAAAACCCAAGCCACGCGCCACAACCAAATAGGGCGAAATTGGTGGCTACTCCTCCATTAGATAAAATCCATGTCGATTCACCATTGTTTTCACAAGCCCCTTTCGATGGGCAAGTACCGTATTGAACCTTGTTCCAGGGCTTTGCCCAATGGAACTTTTGGCGCGCAAGTGTCGGTGGCCAGTGGCCACGGCAGCGCCAGCACCGACCGTGTGATGCGGTTTGTGCCCGAATTTGCAACGTCTGCCGCTGCCAGCCAGTACGCCCTCGACGAAGGCGTGCTCTGGGTGGAGCGCCAGACATCCAAACCGATCATGTTTTGAGAAAGACGTTTTAAATGGCAAAAGAAGAACTCATTGAGCTGATGGGCGTGGTCAACGAAGTGTTGCCCGATACGCGTTTTCGCGTGACGTTGGACAACGGTCACCAGTTGATTGCTTACTCCGCAGGCAAGATGCGCAAGAACCACATCCGCATCTTGGCGGGTGACCGTGTGACGCTTGAGCTGTCGCCTTACGACCTGAGCAAGGGCCGCATCAGCTTCCGTCATCTGGCAGGTCGCGCGCCCATGGCGCCACGCACACCCCGCTGATCCGGGTGGGCAGCTTCGTTGCCCGAGGTTTGGCTCTTGAAGCGGTGGGCATGGTCCCCAAGTGGGGTTCAACCACCAAGGGTTTTCATGACCGCCACCGCTGATTCTTTGCACATCGTCTGTCCGCATTGCCACACCACCAACCGGGTGCGTGTGGCCGACATGCGCAGCAGTCCCGACTGTGGGCAATGCCACCAAAATCTTTTTGATGGGCATCCGCTCGCGTTGGACGCAACATCTTTTGACCGCCACATTGGCCGCAGCCAAATCCCCGTCTTGGTGGATTTTTGGGCCCCTTGGTGCGGGCCGTGCCGCATGATGGCGCCAGCTTTCGAGCAGGCCGCGGCCATGCTGGAGCCGCAGATGCGGCTGGCCAAACTCAACACCGAAGAAGCGCAGGCCCTGGCGGCCCGCTTCAACATCCGCAGCATCCCCACGCTCGCTTTGTTTGTCGGCGGCAAAGAAGTTGCCCGTCAGGCGGGCGCTTTCCGCTCGGCGCAAGACATCGCCCAATGGGCGCGCTCGCACCTCTGAACGCCTAAAGCTCTTGCGCTATGGCCTGCACGCGGGCCTTTGAAATCTGTTCGCCAATTTGCGGGCCTTTGAGGCCCTGCGCAGCTGCCGCTTGCGCGATGGGCGCGGTTTCGACCGACAAGGCGGCCTGCTGGGCTTGCAGCAAGCGCGTCGCCTGCGGGTATGCCACAGCCTCAAAACCCAGCCGCCCCCGCGCATCGCATTCGCAGGCTTGCAGCACCAGCGCAAAGCGCTCGGCCTGGCGAACAGCGTCGCAGCGCTCGAGCAGGCGCATCAGGGCTTCGGCATTCAGTTCGGCGCTGCGATGGATGTTGCCGTGCTCACGCGCCACCACTTCGGCCAGTTCCTTGCAGTCGCTCGGCACGCGCAGTCGCTCACACACCTGTTGCAGCCATTTGACGCTGCGGCCTTCATGGCCAATGTGGCGAGGCAGCACGTCGGCAGGCGTGGTGCCTTTGCCCAGGTCGTGCATCAGGCAGGCCACGCGCACGGACAGCGGCATGTTCAGCTTGGCCGCCATGTCCATCACCAACATCATGTGCACGCCCGTGTCGATTTCGGGGTGGTATTCGGCCCGCTGCGGCACGCCCCAGAGGCGGTCCAGCTCGGGCAGCAAAACCTTGAGCGCACTGCACTCGCGCAGCACCTCGAACATGCGCGAGGGTTGGGCCGCCATCAGGCCTTTGGCCAGCTCCTGCCAGACGCGCTCGGGCACCAGGTGGTCGACTTCGCCGTCTTCCACCATCTGGCGCATCAAAGCCATCGTTTCATCGGCCACTGAAAAGTCGGCGAAGCGCGCCGCAAAGCGTGCCACGCGCAAGATGCGCACCGGGTCTTCGG
>CANBTZ010000241.1 GCA_947372495.1 Comamonadaceae bacterium
CCAAAATCGCCATGACGGCGCCTGTCACTGTCGAGCCGCAATCCGGCGACACCAGCCTCGCAGGTGCCGGCCAATGGCGCATCCATTTCGTGATGCCCCGTCAATACACGCTGGCCAACATCCCCAAGCCCAACAACAGCGCCGTGACATTGCGCGAACTGCCGCGCAAATACATGGTGGTGCACCGTTACTCGGGCTTCAACACCGTGGCGCGGGTGCAAGAAAAAACCAACGAGACATTGGCTTGGGCCAAGCAACAATCCCTCCAAGTGACAGGCACACCGCAGCTGTCGCGATACGACTCACCTTGGACTTTGCCCATGTTCAGGCGCAACGAAATCATGGTGGAAGTGGCCGCGCCATGACGCCCAAGGTGCCCACTGCGCCAGAACGTTTCACGCCTTGACAGAAATGGGGCCACAAAAGCAAAAAAGCCCGCATCAGCGGGCTTTTTGGTTTGAAGGCTTCTTCGATCAGGCGAAGTTGGCTTCGGCGAAAGACCAGTTCACCAGCTTGTCGAGGAAAGTCTCAACGAACTTGGGGCGCATGTTGCGGTAGTCGATGTAGTAGGCGTGTTCCCACACGTCCACCGTCAGCAGCGCTTTGTCGGCGGTGGTCAAAGGGGTGCCAGCGGCGCCCATGTTGACGATGTCGACCGAACCGTCGGCTTTCTTGACCAGCCATGTCCAGCCGGAGCCGAAGTTGCCCACGGCGCTCTTGACGAAGGCTTCTTTGAAAGCGGCGTAGCTGCCGAATTTGGCGTTGATGGCTGCAGCCAGGGCGCCTGTGGGTTCACCGCCGCCATTGGGCTTCATGCAGTTCCAAAAGAAGGTGTGGTTCCAGATCTGGGCCGAGTTGTTGTAAACACCGCCACTGGATTTTTTGATGATCTCTTCGAGGGACATGCTCTCGAATTCGGTGCCTTTTTGCAGGTTGTTCAGGTTCACAACGTAAGCGTTATGGTGCTTGCCGTGGTGGAACTCCAGGGTTTCCTGGCTGTAGTGAGGGGCCAAAGCGTCGATCGCGTAAGGCAGTGCGGGCAGGGTGTGTTCCATGGTGTCCTCTTGGGGGTAACTGGGGTTGAGATGCTCGCATTTTAGGGGAGCGCAATGCCCCTTGCCGTGTGCGGGGTCACTGAAGCGCAAGACCAGCCTTCGGGTGGGGTGGGGCCGGGGTGACGATTTCTGGTACCCCAGTATGAGGAGCCCCGGCCCCACCCCGCTCGAAGGCACACCACAGTCAGACTTTCAGGGCTTAACCACCAACGGCACCACACCGTCCGACAGGGTCGCCTGAACGCTCTGCCCGGGCTGAAACTGCGTCGCCTGGGTCAGGGCTTGGCCTTGGTCATCGCTCAGCCAGGCGTAACCACGCTCCAGCACGCGGTGCGGGTCCACCGACGACAGGCGCAGCGCCAAGCGCTCCAGCCGCTCGCTGCGCTGCTGGGTTTGCTGTCCGCGGCTGAAGGCCAAGCGGTCTTGATGGCGCTCAAGCCGGTGGCGGCTGCTCGTCACTTGGTTTTGGGCACCCGCTTGCAGGCGGTGCGCCAGACGGTCCAGCCACTGCTGGTGTTGGCCCAGCAAGGCTTGTGGGCGGCTCAGGCGGGTGGCCACGGCGTTCAAGCGCTGGGTCTGACGCTCTTGCTGGCGGGCCAAACCCACACTCAAACGCGAGGCCAAGCTGTCCAACTGCTGGGCTTGGCGGTCTTGCTGGCGCAACAGGCCACGGGTCAGTCGGTGTTCCAGCACCGTCAAGGCCTGCAGGCCCACACCCCGGTCTGTGGCGGCCATTTCGGCGGCTGCGGTCGGAGTCGGGGCGCGCACATCGGCCACAAAGTCGGCGATGGTGAAGTCGGTCTCATGTCCCACACCGCTGATGACAGGCACCGGACTGGACGCGATCACGCGGGCCAGTTGCTCGTCATTGAAGGCCCAGAGGTCTTCCATCGAGCCGCCGCCGCGCACCAGCAAGATCACGTCCACCGGGGGGCAGAGCGGGTTGTCTTCGGCCGTGAGGGCGTACATCTGCTGCATAGCCTGCACCAGTGTGGGCGCTGCGCCCGCGCCCTGCACCAGCGCGGGGGCCATGAGCACCGGGATGTGCGGCACGCGCCGCTGCAGGGCGGTCACCACGTCGTGCCAGGCGGCCGCGCCCAGCGAAGTGACCACGCCAATGGCACGCGGCTGGCTGGGCAGCTCACGTTTGTGGGCAGTGTCAAAAAGGCCTTCGCCTTCGAGCTTGGCTTTGAGGCGCAAGAACTGCTCGAACAAGGCCCCCTGTCCGGCCCGCTCCATCGACTCGACGATCAGTTGCAGGTCGCCCCGGGCTTCGTACACGCCCAGGCGGCCACGCACTTCGACCAGTTCACCGTCACGTGGCGAAAAATCCATCAGGCTGGCGGCCCGACGGAACATGGCGCAGCGGATCTGGCCCGCCTCGTCCTTGAGCGAAAAATAACAATGCCCGCTGGCGGCGCGCGAAAAGCCCGAAACCTCGCCCCGCACCGCGACCGGATTGAAACGGGTGTCCAGCGTGTCAGCCACGGCGCGGCACAGCGCCGAGACCGTCCAGGCGCGTGGCGTCAAATCGGAATCGGAAGCCATCAAGCCTGATTCCATGGGTGTTTCACGGCCATTTGGCCTGTCAAAGCGCGTGTTCTCAAACCAAGTACTCCACAGAAACTGGCACACGGGTTGCATGTTTCCCAAAGCCAGAACAGACTTTCGGCTCACCGCCTAAGCCATTGATTTCAATTGGTTTTTTCAAAATAAAAATCTCGGCAAAGCTAAAATTCTGAAAACCAAGGCATTGAAAATATGTCAAAAACCAAAGTTCTTCACAAAGTTATCCACATCTTGAAGGGCTCAACAAGCCACATGCCGCACCGGGCGGGCCGTGGGACATAATTCCCCGGGCGCAGGGGCATCATACCCAGCGCCAACTTCATCCCACCAGACACACCGACCATGCCCCAACCCCTCTACCAATGGCTGCCCGAGCAATGGCTGGGCCGTGGGCTGGCTGCGCAGAGCCTGCGACCCCTGTCTTGGCTTTATGGTGTCCTGGCTTGGGCCCGGCGGCTGGCTTACCGCCAAGGCTGGCTGGCCTCGCAGCGGGTCGAGGCCACTGTGATCGTGGTCGGCAATGTGGTGGCAGGCGGTGCAGGCAAAACGCCCACCACCATCGCTCTGGTGCAACACCTGCTGCAAGGCGGCTGGACGGTGGGCGTGGTTTCTCGCGGCCACGGCCGCCAGACCACCGACACCCGGCCCGTGCAAGCGCACAGCACCCCGGCTGAGGTGGGCGACGAACCCCAGCTCGTCGCTCAGGCCACGGGCGTGCCGGTCTGGGTGGGCGCACTGCGCGCCGAAGCGGCCCGCCAACTGCTGCTGGCCCACCCTGGCACGCAGATCATTGTTTGCGACGACGGCCTGCAACATCTGGCGCTGGCGCGTGACATCGAGATTTGCGTGATGGACGATCGCGGTGTGGGCAACGGGTGGCTGCTGCCCGCGGGGCCCCTGCGCGAGCCTTGGCCGCGCAGCGTAGATTTGCTGCTGCACACTGGGCCTGCGGACCTGAACGACCCCATGCTCGGCGGCTTCAAGGCACAACGCCAGCTCGCCACCTGGGCCGTGCGCGCCAACGGCGAGCGGGTGGACCTGGCCGGCCTGCACGGGCAGGCGGTGGACGCCGTGGCCGGACTGGCCCGGCCCGAAGCCTTTTTTGGCATGCTGCGCGCCACGGGCCTGCAACTGGCCCAAACCCACGCGCTGCCCGACCACGCCGACTTTGGCGACTGGCCCTCCACCGCTTTGCAGCGCCCCCTGCTGTGCACCGAAAAGGACGCGGCCAAGCTCTGGCTGCGCCAGCCGCAGGCGCTGGCCGTGCCGCTGCAACTGGACATCGAGCCGGGCTTTTGGGCAGCGCTTGACGCCTTGCTGGCCGAGTGCGCAGGCAGCCCGGTATCATCGGCCCATGGACAACAAACTGCTTGAATTGCTGGTCTGCCCGGTCACCAAAGGGCCGCTGGATTTTGACCGCGAACGCCAGGAACTGCTCTCGCGCAGCGCCCGTCTGGCCTACCCCGTGCGTAACGGCATCCCGATCCTGCTGGAAAACGAAGCCCGCACCCTGAGCGACGAAGAAATCGAGAAGCTCGCGGCCCTGCGCCCCGCCATTTGAACGGGGGCCGATCTTGGACTTCACCGTCATCATCCCGGCGCGCATGGCGTCAAGCCGCCTGCCCGACAAACCACTGGCCGACATTGCTGGAC
>CANBTZ010000242.1 GCA_947372495.1 Comamonadaceae bacterium
TGTTTCTTGCCTTGGATTGTGCTGGCCCGCGTGGCTTGGCCGCGTGACCGGGCGCAGTGGCTGCACCTGTCTGTCACAGGCATCTTGATGCATGCGGGCTACCTGGGCGGCGTGTGGGCCGCGGTCAAGTCGGGCATGGGCTCGGGCCTGTCGGCGCTGATCGTGGGCATCCAGCCTGTGCTCACGGCCATCTGGTTGTCTTGGAGCCTGCGCGGCTCGGACCAGCCCGGCGTGACGCCGCGCCAGTGGGGCGGTTTGTTGTTGGGCTTTGCAGGCCTCTTGATGGTGGTTTGGCACAAGTTGACGATGGGCTCTGCCCTGGACCATGTGACCCCCGTGAACATGGCGTTTGCCATCGGTGCTTTGTTCAGCATCACCGTGGGCACGCTCTACCAAAAGCGTTTCGTGCAGCCTTGCGATGTGCGCTCGGCCAACACCGTGCAGCTGCTGGCTGCGGCTGTGGTGACCTTGCCACTGGCTTGGCTCGAGCCCGAAACCATGCAGTGGAACCCGCAGTTGGTGGGGGCCATGGCTTGGTCTGTGTTGGGGTTGACGCTGGGCGGCAGCTCGCTGCTGTACATCCTGATTCAACGGGGTGCCGCCGCATCGGTCACCAGCCTGATGTACATGGTCCCGCCCACCACCGCCATCATGGCCTGGGTGCTGTTTGGCGAGAACATTTCCACACTCACGATCGCGGGCACGGCGCTCACCGCGCTGGGCGTCAGCTTGGTGGTGCGCCCGGCCCGGGCTTGAGTGCTTTCCACGGCTCCTCTCGCAAGCGGCTCGCTAAAAAATCCTGAAGCAAGCGGATGCGCAAGGGCATCTGAGACCGGTAGGGCGCCAGCCAATGGATGTCGGCGTCGTGCATGGCGCAGTCGGTCAGCACGCGCACCAGCGCCCCCGATGCCAGTTGCGGCGCAATGTCCCACAGGCTGCGCAGCATGATGCCTTGGCCTGCCAGGCACCAGTCGCGCACCATCTCGCCTGAATTGCTCGACAGCGGCCCTTGCACGGCGATGTGCAGCGGGCGTGCGGCGCCTTCGCGGCCGATGCGCCAGTGGTCAAAGCGTTGGCCTTGTCCGGTTTCGCCGCCGTTCTCGCGCACCACCAGGCAGTGGTGCTGCGACAGTTGCTCGGGTGTGGTGGGCGTGCCGTGCTGATGCAGGTAGGCGGGTGCGGCCACCAGTACGCGCTGGTTTTTGGCCAGCTTGCGCGAGATCCATTCGGCCGCCACATGGGCGGGCGGGTTCCACAGCCAGATGGCGGCGTCAAAGCCTTCGTTGGCCAGGTCGGGCAGCCGCTCAGACAGTTGCAGTTCGATGAGCACCGCCGGGTAGCGCTGTTGAAATTCGGCCAGCAGCGGCCCCAGCCACAAGCGCCCAAAGCCAAAGCTGCTGACCATGCGGATGGGGCCGGACGGCTCGCTCTGGCGTTCGCGCAGCTCGTCTTCGATGGCCGCAAAGCCTTGCAGCAGCTGGGCGGCGCGGTCGCACAGGGCGTGGCCCTCGGTGGTGGGGCTCACGCGTCGGGTGGTGCGCTGAAACAGCCGCACGCCCAAAGCTGCTTCGAGCGCCGACAGGCGTTTGGTCACCACGGGCGGGGCCAGTTGCAGGGCGCGGGCGGCTTTGACCAGGCTGCCGTGCTGGCGTACGGCCAGCACCAATTCAAGATCGGGACGGTCCAATTGTTTTCTTTGTGTGAATAATCAATTGCCAGATTATTGCTATTTTGAGCGGTAAGCTCTGTGCATGTTGGATTTCTTCTCACCCCTGACCCTGGAGCGCGCTGGCGTGCAGTTGCACAGCCGCGTGGGCGGGGAGGGACCACCCCTGTTGCTGCTGCACGGCCACCCGCAAAGCATGGTGATGTGGCACCGCGTGGCGCCTGTGCTGGCCCAAACGCACCGTGTGGTGCTGATGGACTTGCGCGGTTATGGCGACTCGTCGCGGCCCGCCGCCGATGCCGACCATGCCAACCACAGCAAGCGCGAGATGGCGCTGGACGCGCTGGCGGTCATGAAGGCCCATGGGTTTGAGCGCTTCGATGTGCTGGCGCACGACCGGGGTGCCCGCGTGGCGCACCGCCTGGCCGTGGATGCGCCCGCCGCCGTGCGCAGCCTGCTGCTGCTCGACATCGCGCCCACGCTGGCCATGTACGACCACACCAGCGACGCTTTTGCCCGGGCGTATTGGCATTGGTTTTTCATGATCCAGCCTGCGCCGCTGCCCGAGGCCCTGATCGAGTCTGGCCCGGCGCGCTATGTACGCAGCGTCATGGGCGCACGTTATGCAGGTCTGCAGGCTTTTGCGCCTGAGGCGCTGGCTGAGTACGAGCGCTGCGCGGCTGTGCCTGGCACCGCCCAGTCGATCGCCGAGGACTACCGCGCCAGCGCCACGCTGGACCTGGAGCATGACCGCGCCGATGTGGCCGCAGGCCGCCTGGTGCAGCAACCCTTGCGTGTGCTGTGGGGCGAGCACGGGGCCGTTGGCCGCTGCTTTGATGTGCTGAGCCTGTGGCGCGAGCGCGCTGCCCAGGTGACAGGGCGGGCGCTGCCTTGCGGGCACTATCTGGCCGAAGAGGCGCCCGAGCAGGTCATTGCCGAAGCACAAGCATTTTTCACCGATTCACTGTCTGATTCATAAGGAGCATTCCATGAGCAAAAAACACCGCATCGCTGTCATCGCAGGCGACGGCATTGGCAAAGAAGTCATGCCCGAAGGCATTCGCGTGATGGAGGCCACGGCCAGCAAGTTCGGCATCGACTTGCAGTTTGACCACTTCGATTTTTCGAGCTGGGACTATTACGAGAAGCACGGCAAGATGCTGCCCGACGACTGGAAGGACCAGATCGGCGGTCACGACGCCATTTACTTTGGCGCCGTGGGCTGGCCTGACAAGATCGCCGACCACGTGTCGCTGTGGGGTTCGCTGCTGCTTTTCCGCCGTGAGTTTGACCAGTACATCAACCTGCGCCCAGCGCGCCTGATGCCCGGCATCATCGCGCCCGTGGTGCGCCGCGACGGCAGCCCACGCCAGCCTGGCGAGATCGACATGTACATCGTGCGCGAAAACACCGAGGGCGAGTACTCCGCCGTGGGGGGCCGCATGTTCCCTGGCACCGAGCGCGAGATCGTGATGCAGGAAACCATCATGAGCCGCATCGGTGTGGACCGCGTGCTCAAGTTCGCTTTCGAGTTGGCACAAACCCGCCCCAAGAAACACCTGACCAGCGCCACCAAATCCAACGGCATCGCGATCACCATGCCTTATTGGGACGAGCGTGTGGCCGAGATGGCCAAGGCTTACCCGGGCATCAACGTGGACAAGTTCCACATCGACATCCTGACCGCACACTTTGTGCAGCGCCCAGACTTCTTTGATGTGGTGGTGGCCAGCAATTTGTTTGGCGACATCCTGTCGGACCTGGGCCCGGCTTGCACAGGCACGATTGGGATTGCGCCCAGCGCCAACTTGAACCCGGACCGCAAGTTCCCCTCGTTGTTCGAGCCTGTGCACGGTTCGGCGCCCGACATCGCAGGCCAAGGCATTGCCAACCCGATCGGCCAGATCTGGTGCGGCGCGATGATGCTGGAGTTCTTGGGTCACAAGGACGCGCACGACGCCATCTTGTCGGCGATCGAGAAGATGCTGGCGCCCGGCAGCGGTGCACCACGCACCCCCGATCTGGGCGGAACAGGCAACACCCAAGACGTGGGACGGGCGATTGCTGCACTGATTTGATGCATGTTGGCTTGCTGACGCAGGCCTGCTGTCATGTTCTTCAAAAAACTCGGGCGGGATGCGGCTTGTGGCCGATTTCGCGGCTAGAATCCGTCCCGCGTTGCGATTCTTGTTGAAAACATGATTGACAGGCCCAAGTGGGCTGGCTTTAATGTTCACAGGCAAAACGCCGGAGACAAATGGCTCTGCAGGCCCCATGCCTGCACAGCCGACTCAGTCAAAAACGCCGGGCGACCGGTATGCAACTTCAAGAGGTTTCTTGTGAACAAAACTGAACTGATCGAACACATCGCCAAACAAGCCGACCTGTCCAAAGCCGCCGCTGGCCGTGCTCTGGAAGCCACCATCGGTGCCGTGCGCATCACCCTGAAAAAAGGCGGCACCGTGTCGCTGGTGGGTTTTGGTACTTTCGCGGTTGGCAAACGTGCTGCACGCACAGGCCGCAACCCACGCACTGGCGCTGCGATTAAAATCAAGAAAGCCAATGTGCCAAAGTTCCGTCCAGGCAAAGGCCTCAAGGA
>CANBTZ010000243.1 GCA_947372495.1 Comamonadaceae bacterium
TTTGGCTTGGTCGCCCCAGACGATGATGCGGCCACCGTCGCCCTGCTCCAGAGCCGAGGCGTTGATCTTTGCGCCAGGGGCCACGCTGGTGGTTTGGGCGTTGGCTTGGGGTTGGCCGTTGATCTCCAGCAAGCTGCCTTGCAGGCCACCGCCGATGTGGACACTGCCGCCGCCTTGGCCAGCGCTTTGGGTGCCGGTGGCGTTGATGCGTGCGGTGTTTTCGATGTTGACCGCTGCGCCGGTGATGACGATTTTGCCGCCCTGGCCCGCGCTGTTGTTGGCGTTGATGCTGCCCGAGACGGTGGTGGCACCGCCCATGGCGCTGATGACGATGCGGCCTGCAGCGTCGCGGTGTGCGCTGTTGGCGTTGATGACGCCTGTGCTGTGGACGGTGCCGCCTTGCAGCTGCACGGTGCTTTCGGTGGCCAAAATCTGGCCGAGGTTGACGACTTCGTTGCTGGGGGCCGTGACGAGGATGGTGACGGCTGGATTGCGGATGTCCGACAGGGTGATGCTCTGGCCCGCAGCGAGCAGCACTTGGCCGTTGTCGACCTGGATGATGCCGTTGTTTTGCACCTGGCCACCGAGCAAGGCCACCACGCCACCTGGCGTGACTTGAATGCGGCCTTGGTGGGTGACGCTGGCGTCAGCCGCTCCGCTGGCTTTGTTGAACTGCAGTTTGCCGTCGGCAAAGTCGCGGTCACTGAGGTTGAGCGTGGAGGCGATGAAGCCAGCGGTATTGATCTGGGCCTGGGGGCCAATGAGAATGCCGTTGCCGTTGATCAGGAAGACGCGGCCGTTGGACTGAAGCATGCCCAGCAGCTCGGAGCCTCCCGAGCCGACCACGCGGTTGAGCACGGCACTGTTGGCGTTTTGCTGGATGAACTGCACCAACTCGTTGGGGGCGATGTTGAAGCCCTGCCAGTTGATGACGGTGCCGGGGGTGTTGCGGATGGTGGTGGCGAGAGCTGTCGTGGTGATGGTGGCTGCGCCTTGCTGCACGCTGGCCCCCACCGGGGCGGCCAGGGGTGCAGGGCTCCAGGCCAGAGGGGCCATGACGAAGGCGGCCCACAGGGCTTTTTGCAGAGGTCGCAGCGAGATGCCGCGCTGGCTGGTGTCTTGAGGGGCGTTTAGTGTCGCGTCGCGGCTGGTGACCGTGGTGCCGCCCTGCCCGTGGCTGCTGGCGGTCTCTTGGACAGCCACCATTTGCCCGGTGGTTTCATTGAAAACGGTTTTGTAGATTTTGTTCATGAAAAGGTCTCACTGCCAACTGGTTGGAGCCAGCGATGATCTAGAACATCGACAAAATTGAGAATTACTCGATTTATCTAGTTAATTTACGCTAGACCACGTTTGCGTATTTTGCAGGTTAATTAGCCATTTTTGATATAGCATCCACAGAACATTGAGGCAGTTTGACGGCAGTTACGGCAGATCAATCCATGCCGATGGGCACGCGATGAATTCCAAAATATCAAAAATTGAATTTTTGTTGATCCCATTTGATTCTGACAAATTCCAACCATGGCATGCACGCTTGCAGCAAGGCAAGAGGCATCCTTTTTTTCGCACAAGGCGGTTTGCATGCCCAATGACCATCTTCACCCTCAGCAGCTCACGATCACACGGGCCAAACGCGAGCAACTCAACGGCCATGCGGGCAAGGTGATCTGGTTCACAGGTCTTTCTGGCTCGGGCAAGTCCACACTGGCCAATGCCCTGGAGGTGGCGCTGCATGCCCGTGGGCTGCGCACCGGTTTGCTCGATGGCGACAATGTGCGGCGCGGTTTGAACCGGGATTTGGGGTTTTCCGAGGCCGATCGGGTGGAGAACATCCGCCGCATTGCCGAGGTGGCCCGTTTGATGATGGACGCGGGGCTGGTGGTGCTGACGGCCTTCATTTCTCCTTTTGCCCGCGAGCGCGAGTTGGCTCGGGCCTTGATTGGCCCGGACGATTTTCTGGAGGTGTATGTGAGTGCGCCACTGGAGGTGTGTGAGCAGCGCGATGTGAAAGGCCTGTACAAGCTGGCCCGCGCAGGCAAGCTCGCCCACATGACGGGCATTGACAGCCCGTATGAGCCGCCGCTCTCGCCCGACTGCACGGCAGACACGGCGAACAGGGCATTGCCAGACATCGTGCAGGATTTGGTGCGCTTGATTGCACCCGCCGCGCCCAGCCCAACACGCATTTCAAACGCATTTGAAACGCGTTAAACCCTCTTGAGTGCCCTCGCCCATGCAGTTGTCTGTGTACCTGATTGAAGACGATCTTGATTTTGCAAAAGCGCTTTTGCAGTTGTTGTCGTCCAGCCCTTTGTTTGAATTGGTGGGGCACGCCACCACGCTGGCTGCGGCCAGGGGTTTCATCGAGCAGGGCTCGGCCGATGTGTTTTTGGTGGACATCAGTTTGCCGGACGGCAATGGCATCGATGTGATGCGCGAGATCCGGGCGGCCGATGCGCACGCCAAGATCATGGTGCTGTCGACGCTGGGGCATGAGAAGCACATTGTTTCGAGCTTGCAGGCGGGCGCTTCGGGTTATTTGCTCAAGTCGGAAATGCCCGCCCAGATCATTCAGGCCATTGTGTCGGTGGCCAACGATGGCGGGGCCTTGGGGCAACACGCCAGCAAGGTGTTGATCGACAGAATGAGCCAACCCTCGGCAGTACCCGCGTCGAACCACACCAATGCACCCCAGGCTGCGTTTCGCACCGACGCTGTGGTCACGCCGCAGGAGCTGGAGATGCTGCAAGGCCCCCGCGATGGCGTGCACACGCCGCCCTTGGTTTTGACCCCGAGGGAGCTTGAAATTTTGAAGGTGGTGAAGAGCGGCGCGGCCACCAAACTGGTGGCAGACATGTTCGGGATTTCGGCATTCACGGTCAATCAGCACTTGCGTAACATTTACAGCAAGCTGGGTGTGCGCAACAAGATGGAAGCTGTGCAAGTGGCCCGCGATTTGGGGGTGTTGTGATGGCGCGCCGCTGGTCTGCCTGGCGCTGGGCTGCCTTGGTCTTGGCGTGGTGTGGGGCATGGGGTGTGGCTCAGGCTGGCGTTGCGCCGGTCACGGCCATCACCTTAGCGCCCTCGCCGGGTGCGGCTGACACCGAGGTGTTGCTGCCGCATTTTTTGAGGCAGGAGCAGTCTGGTTTGGTGGCGTTTGACTGGCGCATTCGCTTGCCTGGCGCAGTGCATGCGGCCCGTTTGCCCGCTTTGTTGTTGCCTCAGCCCGTGCAGGGGGCCACGTTCTGGATTGGTGATGAGCTCATTTATGAGATTGCCAGCTCAGATGAGCACAGTCTGCGCAATTGGTACCGGCCTGTGCTGGTGTCGATCCCCAAGCATTTGCTCTCGGCGTCGCAAGACACGGTCGTCCGTGTGCGCCAGGCCGGGTATTTGAGGGGGTGGTTTGTCTCGCCCATGTTGGCTGGGGACTTGGCCGACTTGCGGCCTTGGTTCGATGGCTACACGCTGCTGAGCCAGACTTTGTCGGTCACGATCAACATGTTGTCGGGCTTGGTCGGTTTGTTTTTGCTGGGCATCGGCTGGCGCACCAAGGGCCGCGCTTACACCTACAGCGGTTTGGCAACTTTGACCTGGAGTTTGCTGTTCACATTGGCGTTGATCAGCGAGGTGCCCACGCAGCAATGGTTTTACTGGCGTCTTGCGCTGTATTTGCTCACCGGCTTGCTGATTTACTTCATCAGTTTGTTCATGTTCGAGATTTTCAGGCAACGCTTGCACACGCGCTGGCAGGCGGCTTATTTTGTGTATCTGAACCTGGGTTGGTTGGTGTTTGCCGTGGGGGGGCGTCCAACAGAATTTGCACTCGATTTTTACTGGACGGGGCTGGCTGTTGGCATTTATGTGGGAACCACGATTTGGTTGATCGGCAAGGCTTTGCAGCAGCGCAAGCTTTCCGCGCTGGTTCCGTTTTTCATTCACGCTTTGGTGTCGTCTTTTTTCGCGTTCCATGACTACATCTTGCAAGCCGGGTGGCTGCCGATGGCGCTTTCAAAAGAGGTGCAGCCTTTGTGGACGTATGCAGTGCTTCAGCCGATTTACCTGACGCACCTGGCCTTGCCCAGCTTCGTCATCATGGCGCTGTGGATGTTGGCACAGGACCATTTGCTCAAAACCCGCGAAGCGCTGCAGCACGAGCGTCAGCTGCAGCAGCAACGCGAGCAGATGGTGTCAGACATCCATGACGGTGTGGGCTCGCGCATCAACATGCTGCTGT